>DXOJ01000727.1 GCA_019412865.1 Bacteroides sp.
TCGGTTTATGTAATTACTTAAACTTATTCACATTACAAAGATAAGGAAGAGATTTTTCGTTCGAGGGAGATTTTCCCCAAAGGATAATAGGGAAATCCCTATTTCACTACTTTTATAGAGAAAAAGAGGTGTTTGATTCTATCGAAATACGTCTATTTAACTTATGATATCAAAGGTATGGTAAACTTCACATACGATATATACAAATCAAAGAAGTCCATTTGGAGCTTTTGTTGATAGCAACATATACTTCATTAAAAAACTTCGTCAAGACTTCGTTTTTGAGTATCTTTGCCCCATCATTATTCAGATAAAAAGAAAAATTATGAAATATTTTGAGTTTTCATTTCAGACACATCCTTGCACCGAAACGGTGAATGATGTATTGGCTGCAGTATTAGGCGAAGCCGGATTCGAAAGTTTTGTTGAAAGCAAAGGCGGATTGACTGCATACATCCAACAATCCTTATGTGACGAAACTGTTATAAAAAATGCGATAGATGAATTTCCTATACCCGACACAGAAATCACCTATACTTATATTGAAGCAGAAGACAAGGACTGGAACGAAGAATGGGAAAAGAATTTCTTCCAACCTATTATCATTGGCAACCGCTGTGTGATTCACAGTACTTTCCATCAGGATGTTCCCAAAGCGGAATATGACATTGTTATCAACCCGCAAATGGCTTTCGGCACCGGACACCACGAAACGACAAGCCTTATTATTGAAGAATTACTGGACAACGAACTGAATAATAAATCCCTGCTGGATATGGGTTGCGGAACTTCAATTCTTGCCATTCTGGCACGAATGCGAGGTGCACGTCCTTGCACGGCTATCGATATCGACGAATGGTGTGTACGCAACTCCATCGAAAATATCGGATTGAATCATGTAGATGACATTGTGGTTTCACAGGGAGATGCTTCGTCACTGACCGGAAAAGGACCTTTCGATGTCATCATTGCCAATATCAACCGGAATATATTACTGAATGATATGAAACAGTATGTTGCCTGTATGCATACTGATTCTGAAATCTATATGAGCGGATTTTATGTAGACGACATTGACTCCATCCGGGAAGAAGCCGGAAAAAACGGACTGACTTTTGTCCATTATAAAGAGAAAAATCGTTGGGCAGAGGTGAAGTTTATTTATAAAGGGGCAACCGAAAATCATGGTTGATATACACTATTAATAAACACAAAACTCTTGATTGATATAAAAAAAATAGTGACGCTATATGACAATGATACCGTCAGTATCCCAATCATATACCGTCACCATTTTTATTGGATAGCGTCACTATCTCGTAGAAGCGAGGAGATCAGGTTATTATGAACGAGGTCTTCACATAGTTGTTACGCGAACTCCTTCTTTATCTGTTGGCACCATTCCTTTATTTTCTCTTCCGCATGTTCAGACTGATTATCCAAATCAACAACCAGACCACACCATTGCCCGCCACGCAAAGCTTTGGAACGTTCGAAAGTGTAACCCTCGGAAGAAGTAAAGCCAACTAGCGTAGCTCCATCCTCTTCAAATACCTCTGCCAACAATCCGATGCCATCCGCAAAGTTTTCCGGATAACGTATCTGATCTCCTAACCCGAAGATTGCAACTTTCTTTCCTTTTAAATTCATTGTCCGTAACTCCGGCAACAATTCATCCCAATATGTAGGAAGTTCTCCGTCAAACCAAGTTGAAGCACCCACAATGAAGCAGTCATAAGCAGCAAAGTCATTTTGCCAAGCCTGTTCAATAGGCACTGTCTCTATCTTTTCCTTACCGAATTCTTTCTGTATTTTCTCTGCCACCCAACTCGTTCTTTCGGCTTTGGTAGCATAAAATAAACCTATCTTTTTCATAATCCACACTATTTAATATTCCAATAATCTCCGGGCAGCCTCGTATATCTTGGCCTCATCCGGCAGAATTTCCTTTTCCAAAATCGGATTAAAACCGACAGGAGTAAAAGTAGAACCGACACGCTGCACCGGTCCATCGAGATAGCGGAACATCTCTCCACTAATCATAGCAGCAAGCTCCGCACCAAAACCGGAGAATACTTTATCTTCATGAACCACCAATGCCTTGCTCGTTTTCTTGACCGATTCGAATATCGCCTCTTTATCCAACGGAATCAAGGAGCGAATATCAATGACTTCCACTTTCCAGCCACCTTCTTTTTCCAATCGTTCTGCTGCGTGCAGACAGAAATGGGTGGTATTGCCATAGGTAATAATGCTTAAATCTGATCCCTCACGACGAATACGTGCTTTTCCGAAAGGTACTTCAAAATCTTCCGGCACTACTGCCGCTGCTTCTACCGAATTATACAATGCTTTCGGTTCGAGGAACAGCGTGAAGCCTTTGGATCGCATACTGGTACGAAGTAATCCGGCAGCATCATCCGCAAAAGACGGGCAGACAATACGTGCCCCCGGTAAAGTGGTCAAAGCTCCCTCCAGGTTTTGAGAATGATACAAGCCTCCACCGATATAGCCACCGGAAGCCAGACGCAGAGTTATATTCGGAGCGAATTTCCCATTGCTACGCCAGTACTCATGTGTACACTCCACATATTGTTCTACGGCAGGCCAGAAATAATCGGCAAACTCCGCTCCCTCAATCACCACATGAATTTTAGGATCAAAGCGACTCATTCCATTGGCGGTGCCTACAATATAATCTTCCGCAATCGGTGCACTGAATACACGGGCTTCGCCGAATTCCTGCTGCATACCTTTGGTTACATTAAACACGCCTCCTTTTTCCCTGTTTGCCACATCCTGTCCCCAAATAAAGGTATCGGGATTATAGCGGAATTCAGCTTTCAATGTTTCATTAATGGCATTGACCAGAAAAGTCTTCTCCCCTTCCGCCTCATGTGTACCATCTTTATATTTCTGTGGCTGATAAGGTTCGGGCATTACAAAATCATAAATGCTTTTAGGATCGGGATCGGGAGCAGCCAAAGCCTTCCGGTTGGCAGCAGACAATTCTTTCTTTGCATCAGTTTCTATTTGTTGCAGTTCTTCCTCGGTCAGACGTTTATAACGCAGCAGCATCCGGCGGAACTTCATCAAGGGATCAGCATCTTTCACATATTCCAATTCATTCTCATCCCGATACAAGGTGTGCTTATCTGAATTGGAGTGCGAACCGATCCGGACACAATTCGCCTGCACAATAACCGGATTACGGGTACTGATAGCATATTCCCGCGCTTCGGTCATAGCATTCATCGAATCGAATACATCCTTTCCGTTACAATAGATAATTTTCAGGTTCTTGAAGCCCGAGAAGTTCTCGGCTACTTTACGGTTGGCAGTCTGTTCCGATTTGGGTACGGAAATACCATACCCATTATCTTGTATTACAAAAATCACCGGAAGACGTTCGAGGCTGGCACCATTGATAGCTTCGTAAACGAATCCTTCGGAAGTAGCCGACTCTCCGTGAGAAGTGATGGCTACGCCTTTATGTCCATAATATACCATTGCTCTGGCCACACCTGCTGCGTGAAGGTCGTGTGTGCCAGTAGCAGAGGAGATGTTTTCAATGTGCCATTCCGGTTTGGCGAAATGGTTCGACATGTGACGTCCTCCGCTACCCGGGTCCGTTGCTTTGGAAATACCGTTCAGGATAACTTCTTCAGCGGTCATTCCGGCGGAAAGCACGGTTAACATATCCCGGTAGTATGGGAACAGGAAATCTTCACCGAGGGTGAATACCTGACCGACAGCAAGTTGAATACCATCATGCCCTGCATAGGGAGCATGATAAGACCAACCCAAAGATTGCAACAGGTAAGACGGTGCCTTTTCGTCCAAGGCACGCCCCAATGTCATCAGATGATACCACTTTTTCAGGGTTTCTACATCTGTAGTCTTTATATCATATTTCTTTTTCATGAGTAATGAAGTTCTTAATGAATGAAACAATCAGTTATCAGCCTTTCCAATTTTCGAGATAGTCGGCTATAAAATGCAGGAAGTTACCTCCCAACATTCCGTCTACTACCCGATGATCGTAAGACAAAGACAAGTACATTTTATGCCGGATTGCAATCGTATCACCCTCCGGAGTTTCTACAACAGCAGGTTTCTTTTCAATATACCCTACTCCCAAGATAGCAACTTGCGGCTGATTAATGATTGGCGTACCGAACAGGCTCTTGAATGTACCAAAATTGGTTATCGTAAATGTACCCCCATCAATATCTTCCGGCATTAATTTGTTATCCCTTGCTTTCAAGGCCAGAGAATCGATGGCAACAGCCAACCCGTTCAGATTCAGATGATCGGCATCATGCACCACAGGAACAATCAGATTTCCATCATTCAAAGAGACGGCAATACCGACATTAATATGCTTTTTGAAAAGAATATTGTATCCATCTACCGATACATTCACCTGTGGATAGGCAGCCAATGCTTTTGCCACGGCTTCCGTTATCACAGGCATATAAGTCAGTTTCACTCCTTCGCGACGGAAGAAAGCGTCTTTATTCTTTTCACGCCAACGTACCAATTTGGTAACGTCTACTTCTACTACATTGGTCACGTGAGGAGATACTTTCTTAGACATAACCATGTGGTCGGCAATAATCCGGCGGACACGATCCATCTCTTTTACTTCGACTCCAGGCATTGCCACAGGAGCAACCTTCGGACTTGCCTGTTCAGAAGAAACAGCAACTGATGGTTTGCTTGCGGCCGGAGCAGCAACAACAGATGCCGGCTTCGGTTCAACACTACCTCCTCTTTTCTTCTTTTCAATATAATCTTTTATATCTTTCTTACTCAATCGCCCTTCATAACCAGTTCCTTGTATAGCATCCAGCTCTTCTTTCGGAATTTTAGCTTCCCGCGCCAACTGAATCACAACAGGAGAGTACCAACGTTCTTCCTCTGCAACAACAGGTTTCGATGCAGTATTCGCTGATTCGTTTTTAGCAGTTTCCGCTGATGATGGTGATGATGGTGATGTTTCAGAAACATTTGCAGCAACCTGACCAGCATCGGCTTCCTCTCTTACAACTCCTTCGCTTACCGGCTCCGTTCCTGAAGATTCTTCGCCATCCAAATCAATTATAGCGACTACTGTTCCTACAGCAACCGTATCACCCTCCTTATATAAAATCTCCACCACTTTTCCCGCTACGGGAGAAGGGATCTCCGCACTTACTTTAGCAGTATTCACTTCAAAAAGCACATCGTCTTCCTGAATCATGTCACCCACCTTTACAGACCAAGAGACGATGGTCCCTTCGGTTATACTCTCGCCCAACTTAGGCATTTTTATTTCGAATTTCGACATAGACAGTTAATTTATTATTCAACCTTGATATATTACAACAACGGGCTGAAATAGAAAGTTTTAAGTTAAGTAAATTTTAACCGGATACTGACAAAGCCAGTCCGGACATCAACGACTATATATCCACTCTTTCTGAATATATTTCTCTTCCCGGAGCTGATTAACAGCCTCTATTTCCTTCCCGGTAAAAGCACTGACAGATTGGGAATCACTGAAATACTGAAAAGCCTTCTCTTTAAAATCAGTTACAGTTCCCTCCGATAAATGACTCCGAATATTGGTTACCTCACTCCGAACGGAAGGAACGGCATATACTGACGATAAGGTTTCATCATCAACCATCGGTTCCGGATTCAAAGCTTTATGCAATGCTGCCAGATCCGTATCATACAATAAAGTGCAATGATACAACACCCGATTCTTATGCAAGCATTGCGCACTTCCTGAAATTTTCAATCCATTCAGATAAATTCCCAATCGTTCATCTCCTTTTACCATCAGACCTATAGAGTTCAGGAAATCCAATGTCCGTTGCAAGTACGTAACAAATTCCGGCAATCGGGGAGCCGTTTCTATAAAAGTCAGATTGACATTACCCAAATCATGATACACCGCTCCCCCACCCGAAAAACGACGGGCAATATGTACTCGTTCCTGTTCCGCCCATTTCTTATCGACTTCCGACCGCAACCGCTGATGCTTACCTATTACCACAGAAGGAGTATCCTGCCAAAGCATGAAAATATCTTCATTTACCTGCTTCAACAGATATTCTTCTGCTGCCAAGTGAAAGTAAATATCAGTAAACGGACTATAGATACATCGAATCATAGATCAAGCGGAATAAGAGTTAAAACATAATTTCGTGATAAATCTCTCCGACCGTAGGATGCGGAAACACAGTCTTCTGGAATTCCTCCACCGTGTACCCTCTCTGAATAGCAATACCTGCTATCACAATAAGTTCTGATGCCGGATTTCCCAACATGTGACAACCGATAATCCTCCCGTCTTCATCCTGGATCAGCTTACAGAGTCCGTTTCCCTGTTCATTCTCCGCAACGAACCGTCCGGAATAAGCCATCGGTAATTTTGAAACACGGTAAGAAACTCCTGATTTTACCAGTTCTTCTTCCGTCTTTCCCACTCCCGCCACTTCAGGGTTGGTATAAACGACTCCCGGAACACAATCGTAATTCATCCGGTCTTCCACTCCTAAAATATGATTGATAGCGACTTCCGCTTCACGGATAGCGGTATGCGCCAATAAAGAATAGCCTGTAATATCACCACACGCATATACACGAGGATGCGAAGTCAACAGATGTTCGTCTACTTTCACTCCATTCCGATGCAGTTCTATATTCAGCTTGTCCAGTCCTACCTTGGATAGATTTGCCTTACGTCCTACACTAAGCAAGATCTTCTCCGCTTCAATAGTAGACGTCTTGCCTTCTTTTTCTATCACAACTCCATGAGGATTTACTTCCACCACTTTCGTATTCAAATAGAAAGTGACTCCACGTTTGGCATATTCGGCACGAAGCATACCGCTGGTTTCCTTATCCATCGCTCCCAGAATCTCCGGCATCATTTCTACCACATGCACTTTCACACCCATACTGTTGAAGAAAGAAGCAAACTCCATCCCGATCACCCCGCCGCCAATAATGACCAGCGTCTTTGGAAGTTCCTTTATTTCCAATGCCTCCTTGGAAGTCCAATAACTGATTTCTGACAGTCCCGGTATAGGAGGAATCACTGTATCAGAGCCGGTACATACCAGCAAATATTTCACGGAATAGGTTTCTCCATCACAAATGATTTGTATTTTCCCATCTTTTTCTCCTTCTATCAGAGCTTCCTTTTCTACAATAGTCACTCCGTAAGAACTCACAGTCATCTTCACACCGCCCGTCAACATTTTTACTGTTTTATCTTTACGGCTCATAATCTTGGATAAATCGAACGAAGGAGATTCGGCAGAAATGCCATATTTGGAAGCACTCTTGATGCTATCC
>DXOJ01000728.1 GCA_019412865.1 Bacteroides sp.
TTTCATCATTGTAAGTTTTAGAAAGTTCGATTATTTGATGACATAAATGAAGCTAAGACCGACTTTGGTCGGGCCGAAATAATTACGGGTGTTGTGTCCCAGCTTTTCACATTTACAATCACGGGCATATTTATCATATTCCAGACGGGCATATCCCACGCCGATGGTTGCTTCCATACTCCAGCGCTTGCTTATGAGCCATTGGTATCCATAGGAAATGCCGGCTCCGTACAGATTGCCGTCGTAACGGTCATGTCCCATTCCGAATATATTCAGGTTGCTGACATTCATTTCTCCGTAATGTCCGTGCAAACCGAAGAAACTTCCGTTGAAACGTTCGCAGAGCCAATAGCGTAATTCCGGCTGAACGAGCCAATGCTTGATTTGACGGTCGTCACCAAACTTCCACGGATTGTAATTACCGGATATGTCGAGAGTCAGTTTCTTTGCCAGTCCCACTTCGATTCCTAAGTTGGGTGTAGTAGTGGCCCAATAGAGAGCATTGGTCTTGATGGCAAATTTGGGTAGATAGGTTTCATTCCGTTGTACCTGTGCATGAATACTTGTACCGAACACGAGCAGGAAACCGGCTGCTAATAAGATTTTAATTGTTCTCATTTTGTTAGGGTATAGGTTTTATTAAAAATGATAAGCGATAAACAGAAAAGCATGGACATTTGTTGTCGCAACCTGCAAAAAAAGCTTCCTGAATAAATAGAAAAAGATGTTTTAAGGCATAAATGCTAACAAATTCCGTACACGATGCGTTCATTATATAAAAGTATCTTTGTGTAATCAATATGACAATGATTTCATTTATTACTATTTATTTTTACACACATACAATTTTAATAACTACAGCCTATGAAAGAGCTTATTAACAATCTGGAAGAACTGAACAGGAAAGCAGAAAAAGGCGGCGGAGACGCTCGCATTGAAAAACAACATTCTGTGGGCAAACTGACCGCCCGTGAACGCATCGATTTATTATTGGAGAAAGGTTCGTTTATCGAACTGGATAAGTTGGTAACCCATCGGTGTACCGATTTCGGTATGGAAAAGCAGAAATTTGCCGGAGACGGGGTGGTGACGGGATATGGTATGATTGGCAAGCGCTTGGTTTATGTATTCGCACAGGATTTCACCGTATTTGGAGGAGCTCTTTCAGAAACGCACGCTAAAAAGATCTGCAAAGTGATGGACATGGCTATGCAGATGGGAGCGCCTATCATCGGATTGAATGATTCGGGAGGCGCGCGAATTCAGGAAGGGGTACGTTCTTTGGCCGGATATGCCGAGATATTCCTGCGTAATTCTATGGCATCCGGAGTGATTCCACAGATTAGTGCGATCATGGGACCTTGTGCCGGTGGTGCGGTTTATTCTCCTGCATTGACCGATTTTATTCTGATGGTGAAAAACTCCGGTTATATGTTTATTACAGGACCGGATGTGGTGAGAAGCGTGACACAGGAAGAAGTGACTAAAGAAGAACTCGGTGGAGTAGGCGTGCACATGACAAAGTCCGGTGTAGCCCATCTTTCTGCGGAGAATGATATTGAGTGCATCAATTATATTCGCGAATTGATCTCCTATCTGCCGGGGAATAATATGGAAGAGCCTCCGTTTGTAGCGACCAGTGATTCGCCGACTCGCCTGACTCCGGAACTGGCAGATTTGATTCCGGCCAATCCGAATCAGCCATATAATATAAAAGAGATGATAGAAGCGGTGGCTGATGATAATAGTTTCTTCGAACTTCAGGCAGAATATGCTGCGAATATTGTGACGGGTTATATCCGCCTGAATGGAAAAACGGTGGGAGTGGTGGCTAATCAGCCATTGGTGCTTGCTGGTACACTGGATATCAATGCGTCTGTCAAAGCCGCCCGTTTTGTCCGCTTCTGTGATGCTTTTAATATTCCTTTACTGACATTGGTAGATGTGCCGGGATTCCTTCCGGGAGTCGATCAGGAATATGGTGGAATTATCCGTAACGGGGCAAAACTGCTTTATGCTTATTGCGAGGCTACGGTTCCGAAAGTGACGGTTATTACCCGCAAAGCATACGGTGGTGCTTACGATGTGATGAGTTCCAAGCATATCCGTGGAGATGTAAATCTTGCTTTCCCTACTGCCGAAATCGCAGTGATGGGACCGGATGGAGCTGTGAATATCCTTTTCCGTAAGGAAATAGATAAAGCCGAGAAACCCGAAGAGAAACGGAAAGAACTTCAGGATGATTATCGCGGAAAGTTTGCCAATCCTTACCGGGCGGCGGAACTGGGATATGTGGATGAAGTGATCGATCCGGCGGTAACCCGTTTGCGGTTGATTCGAAGTTTCGAGATGCTTGCCAACAAACGGCAATCGAATCCGCCTAAGAAACATTCCAACCTACCGCTTTAGGCTTGTTTATGGATTGAATTTAGGCACGGATTACGCGGATTTCACGGTTGCTTTATGTGGTAACCTTTATTCTGCAAGCAGTGTAATCCGCGTAATCCGTGCCTAATATTATTTGATTGCTCTTTTAAGTTTTTATTTCTAAAAAGAAAAAG
>DXOJ01000729.1 GCA_019412865.1 Bacteroides sp.
ATGGGTAGGGGCATGGTAACCCCGAATCAAAGCTTAAATGAAAAAGCCGTGTATTAGACGGACCTTAAAGGAAATATCATTGGCTATGAAATTACTATTTATACTCCTTATTTGTTCAGCCGGACTAGCGTATGCATCAGATGGATATGCGCAAAAAACTTCTATCACTTTACGGGTTAACGATTGTACTATAGAAGAAGTGCTGCACAAGATTGAACGTGAATCAGGATTCAGCTTTTTTATAAATAGCAAGAATCTTAACCTTAATCGCCGGGTATCGGTTTCAGCTTCCGAGAAGAATATTTTTCAGGTGTTGGAACAGGTCTTTGCAGGTACAAATGTCGAATATAAAATATTGGATAATAAGATTGTACTGACGGCTAAAGAAACGAAAGTAACTCAACAAAAAACAAAACCCGTTGCAGGTACGGTAAAAGACAAGAATGGCGAACCGCTGATTGGGGTCTCTATTATGGAGAAAGGAACCACTAACGGAACAGTGACCGATCTTGACGGAAACTATACATTGACCCCACAGACTGCCAGCCCGGTATTATTATTCTCGTATGTGGGTTATCAGAAAAAGGAATTACCCGTCTCCGGTCCGGTATTGAATGTCACTTTGGAAGATGATTCGCAAGTGTTGAACGAAGTGGTGGTTACCGCTCTTGGTATTCGTAAAGAGGCGAAAGCACTGTCTTATAATGTCCAAGAAGTTTCTGCCAGTGAAATTGTCGGTGTCAAGGATGCCAATTTCGTAAATAGCTTGTCCGGTAAGATAGCAGGTGTTGTCATCAATTCCAGCTCATCCGGTATCGGTGGTGGAGCTAAGGTGGTGATGCGTGGTGCGAAATCTCTTTCCGGAAATAATAACGCCCTGTATGTAATCGATGGTATTCCGATGCCTTCGTTGGAAACAACACAACCGGACGACTTTATGACCGGTATGGGTCAATCCGGTGACGGTGCTTCCATGATTAACCCCGAAGATATTGAAACTATGTCTGTGTTGAGTGGTGCTGCCGCTTCCGCACTATATGGTAGTGATGCCGCCAATGGTGTTATCATGATTACCACAAAGAAAGGATCGAAAGATAAGCTTCGTGTCAACTATGCCAATAATACCTCATTCTTCAATCCGTTTGTAACTCCGGAATTTCAAAACACTTATGGTGCGACTACGGGAGAAATAAGAAGCTGGGGACAGAAATTGGGACAAGCCAGCAGTTACGACCCGTTGGACTTCTATCAGACTGGATGGAACGAAACTAACTCTTTGACCATCAGTAATGGTAATGAGAAGAACCAGATATTCCTTTCTATGGCTGCTACCAATGCGGCAGGTATTGTTCCGAACAATACGTTGGATCGCTACAATTTCACTATCCGTAATACGACTAGCATGCTCAATGATCGTCTGCGTCTCGACCTAAGCGCAAGCTATATGAATGTGCGTGAACAGAACATGGTGTCACAGGGACAGTATTTCAATCCGATTGTTCCTATCTATCTGATGTCGCCGAGCTATAGTTTGGAAATGCTTCAGCAGTTTGAAATGTACAACGAAGCCCGTAACTTCAAAACACAGTACTGGCCTTGGGGTAATCAGGGTATTGCCATGCAGAACCCCTATTGGATTGTCAATCGCGACAATTTTATCAATCACAAGAACCGTTTCCTCATGAGTGGAGGGTTGAGTTTCGAAATCATGAAAGGCATTACATTAGGTGCGCGTGCCAAAATGGATTATACGTCGGCTCTGTACGAAAAGAAATACGCTGCATCTACCGATAATATTTTCTGCCAGAAATTTGGAGGATATTATAAAGGTGATGCATCCACTCGTCAACTTTATGGCGATGTGATGCTGAATATCGACAAATATTTCGGCGACTTCTCACTGACCGCTACACTAGGTACCAGTATTCAGGATGTCAACTACCAGTATTACGATGTGGGAGGTAGCTTGAATTCTGTGGCAGACGGATTTACAATGCTCAACCTGATGCAGTCTGCCGTGAAATTCCAGCAGGATGGTTATCATGACCAGACGCAATCCATCTTTGCTACAGCACAGCTGGGTTGGAAGAGCAAACTCTACTTGGACGTAACAGGACGTGTTGACTGGTCGTCTGCTTTGGCATGGACCGATACGAAGTCGGTTGCTTACCCGTCGGTGGGTGTTTCTGCTATCTTGACAGAGTTACTACCCATAAAGAACAATGTGCTTACCTTCTTGAAGGTACGCGGCTCATACAGTGAGGTAGGTAATGCCCCTACACGCTACATCGCTTATCAGACTTACCCATACGAATCGGCTTCTCCCGTCACAGCCACCACATATCCCAATACGGATATCAAGCCGGAGCGTACCAAGGCTTGGGAAGTCGGTTTGCAGTCTCATCTTTGGAATGATAGATTGGAACTGAACGTTTCTCTCTATAAGACATCTACTTACAACCAATTATTCAACCCATCGATTTCCGCTTCTTCCGGTTATTCTTCTATTTATATCAATGGCGGACAAGTGGATAACAAGGGTATCGAAGCAAGCCTGACATTAAACCAGCCCCTCGGACCGGTAAAATGGAACTCTACCTTTACAGGGCGAACGCTCAATAACTTATACATGTTAATTTAGCTTTTATTATTCCCTAAATAGATAGTTTTTTTCCTGTATTTTTCAATATCTTCTGTTCCTATTCTCTGTGTGAATATAATTCATTACATTTGCATATCTACTATATTAATCCCTACCGC
>DXOJ01000073.1 GCA_019412865.1 Bacteroides sp.
ATTTCATATGCTAAATAAATCAGGGGCATTCCCAAACCTACCTGTACAATTTTCTTTATTATACTAAGTGCTATTAATTTCTTAGGAGAAGAAATGAATTGACCTACAACGTCCGCTGCAATATGAGACTCTTCATACATAGCATATGAGCTACCCATAAAATACATCCAAAAAGCTCCGACAAGTATTATTTCATCATATCCCAAAACATTGATCACTAAAATATACCGGCATACAACAACTATGCCAAGCATTAGAATTACAGAGACTGTAGAAGTTACCATTAAAAATCTTTGAATTTTTAAAAGAGCGTTCCAAAACCAAGATCGTTGTATTTTCTCTTCTAGATTCATGAAGATACGCCTCCCCGTGTATTCAATTCGTAAGAGATTTTGTTGTTTAGGAAACCATAATACAACTCTTTATAAGCAGATAGCAGATTTAAGTTAATTATCGTGATTTAAACTTGCTATCTGCCAAATATGATATATTTACTTAGCCAAACACTTTTCTATGCGATCTAGAATTTCTTTACTAACTACTCCGTAGAACTGAGGCCAAATTTGTTTTTTGGCGATATCAATCATTGCCTTTTGCTCTTCTGGCTTAGGCGTAAGAACTTTTATGCCAGCCTTCTGCATCTTATCAATATATTCTTTGTGGCTATTTTCTGCATCATTTAACTCTGACGCCACAACCTCATCAAACGCTTCATATATAATTTTTTGAGTTTTTTCATCTAGTGAATCCCATAGACTTTTACTTATTATGAAATCGTTCACAGCAAAAACATTGTTATATTGAATGTATGACCCCATGACATCTTTTAGTGTAGCGTAAGCCGCCTCTGGCCCTGCTCCGGTATCACAATCGATGATACCAGTCTGCATTGAAGAGAAAACCTCTGCAAAAGGTACCGTCGCTACCTGATATCCCATAGCTCCATACCATTTACGCCATGCTTCCACTGCTGCTACCCTCGCAACTAGTCCTTTGCTCTTCGTATCATATGGGGCAGTAACATTTTTTCTTTTTGATATAGCACAGCCCATTAGTGCGTCAACAAAGGACCCAATGTATACCACACCACATTCTTTGTAGGCATCTTTTAAGAAAGTGTGATAAGGAGAGTCTCTTGCAATAAGTTTCGCAACATCAGCAAAACCGGTAACCATACCAGGATATGACGCAATCTCAAATTTCTTATTAAAGCGCGATGTCGCATAGTTACCCATCATTTCTATCGTACCGCGCATAACTTCCTGAAATGCCTGATCATAACTCCCAAGTTGATTAGAAGGGAAGATTTTTATATCTAATTCTCCTTTTGTTCTATTTTTTATTTTATCAACCATTTTGTAATATGCTTTCATTACATAATAATCCGGTGGAAAAATACCTGCTAAACGTACCGTCTGCTTTGCCGCTTCCCTAACTCCAGCCAAAGAAAAAATTGTAACCGCTGCCAATAAAAACACTGTGACTACCGATTGTTTTTTCATAATTTCTTCACCTCTCTATATAATCTTTAGATATAACCGTAATAAGGTTTTTGTACGACTGCGCTATGTACCCAATCAATCATCGTCATAAAATCATACACGGGCATGTGTAAAGCTTCCTGAACAGCATATGAAATGGCGGGGTAAAGTGTGCATTCTAACATCAGTGCAGATATATCGGGATCTTTCTTTACCATGTCAACAGCGACATCAACCACTTCGCGCTCAAGCTGTTTGGGGTTATATGATCCCGTATTCTTCAAAATCTTGTTCGTCATTTCCGGTATTTCTTCTCCTCCGCCGCCACGAATAACCAAGCGTGAAAGATTTTCTTTGGTTATACCACAGTTTTTCAGAACATTAGATTTTGGCAGTATTTCGCTATTTGCACATATTACACCAACTTTTTTATTTTCCGATATAGAATTTAATATCACCGGAAGCTGCATAAGGCTTGAGAAAAAACAAGGAACATCCAACTGTTTTTTAACGGCAGGGAGATAGTTTCCAAAATATCCGCAAGCACCAACAATGGCGCGAACTCCTTGTGATTGCATGAATTTTCCAGCATTTACAAGTTGTTTAAGAACTTCTGGGTGAGGTTCAGGATTCACAACATTTTCAGTAATTGCAGCAGGTATACCCATAAAATGTACCGGATATTTATAGGTAGTAGCATTTTCAACAGTTCCAGGTGGAAGCGTATAACCGGCAACTCCAAATAAAATTACACCAATTGGGATTCCGGCAACATATCTCCCGCTTGCATTTGGTATCTCCTTGTCTGCGTTTGCAACCTGATAAACGTACATTTCAAACCAGCCCCTTTAATAAAAATTTAAGTTTATCCTACACTACATTTAAAAGTTTTTTTGCTACAGCTACTGCAGAAGCCGCGTCTTCCGAATAGATTGCACCGATCTTTTCAGCGTACATAGGCGAAGTCGGAGCACCGCCTATCATTACCGCTGTCGAACTAAGGAGCCCCTCTTCCTCAAGGACATCGATTACTTCCTTCATTTTCGCCATCGTCGTTGTCAGCATAGCCGACATTCCGAGAACGTCGGGGTTAAGTTCTTTTACCTTTTCCACAATCTTAGCTGCCGGAACGTCAACTCCAATGTTGACGACTTCAAAACCGGCACCTTCCAGCATCATCCCCACAAGTTTCACGCCAATATCATGCAGGTCTCCCTCAACCGTCACCGTCAATATTCTGCCTTTGCGCTCAACCCCTTCCTCTGCCAAAAGATGGCTGATTACGTCTATGCCGCTCTGCATTGCTTTCGCAGAAACGAGAACTTCTGGAACAAACATATCGCCATCTTTAAAAAGGTCGCCAACCTCATTCATTCCTGCGATCAAACCTTCGTTAAGTATTTTTCCCGCAGGCACCCCGCTCTCCACAGCATTTTTAGCATAGGCCGCAGCCTGTTTTACATTGCCTTCAATCACCGCTTCCGCAATGATTCTGAGTATATCCTCACTCATATTTATCTCTCCCTTTTTCTTTGGTAAAACCATCATCCATCTTTATTCTCTTATAATCTTTTCGAAAACACTCTCCGAATCCGCCGGTACTTCAATCTGTTTATACTTGCTCATAACTTTATTTTTCTTTTCGGTTGCGTTTTTAATAACATTAGTATCGAGATGTGCTTTGTTTCCCTTAACTGCGGAACAATCGAATATGGAACGCGTCCACAATTCTTTCCTGAAGTGATTGAGGGTGTGGTCCGTACTGATGAAATCCCCGCGTGGCCCAACCTCTTTAATAAGGTCAATCCCCTCTGATGACATATTCACGTTGATTCCACTTTTTATTCTCTTGATATAGTTCGCGACTTCTGACGCAAGTACCAGTGCCTCCGAGCTCACTGCGTTCATTCCGGCCAGAAGGCCCATGCCCTGTGCCATGTTGATTCCAGAAAGAGCGGGCAAGAGGCTTGTTGCGCACTGCTCCACGCCAAGTTGATGATCCAGTTCCAACGAATCGGAAAGGTTCGCACCGCCGCCAGTAGGAAGGTTGTAATATTTGCCCATCTGAGTTGTAGCAATACGGAGCATTCCAAATTCCGGGCATCCTACGCTCACATTTCCATTTTTCATATTGATAACACGCGCCCAACTGGCATAAATGACAGGCGCAGACTCTTTCACTAATTTCGCAAGGACAATGGCGCTTAAGAGCTCTGCGTTCGCTATCGCTATAGTTTCCGAAAGTGTCACTGGCGAGGTGGCTCCCGCCATCGGGCCAGATTCAATAAAAAGAGGAATGCCATATCTTGCAGATTCGATAATAAGCTGCATCGAGTCACCGCGATGATGGAGCGGACTTGTCAATGTAACAAGAAAAGAAAAGAACGGGGTTTTTTTCAGGTTTTCTTCGCCTCCAGCTATATACTCCGCCATTTTTATTATCTTCTTGGCGTTGACCAAATCCTTCGCCTGCGCTTCGATATGTTTCGAAGTATAGAGCATCCCTGCCTTAAACTCATAAAGGTCGGCATAATCCGGCTCTACATCAGTTGCTCCTACGCTTGGCAAAATATAGTCAGGCGGATCAAGGAGATCACAAAGCATCATGACAT
>DXOJ01000730.1:0-4596 GCA_019412865.1 Bacteroides sp.
CCTGTATATGACTTATGCGGTAGAAGGTTACGATGTAAACTATTATAAGAATGAAAAATCAGTAGTGGTACTGGGCTCGGGTGCTTACCGTATCGGTAGCTCGGTTGAATTTGACTGGTGTTCGGTAAATGCCGTTCAGACAGCCCGCAAATTGGGTTACAAATCTATCATGATTAACTACAACCCTGAAACAGTTTCTACTGACTATGATATGTGCGACCGTCTGTACTTCGACGAGCTTTCGTTCGAACGTGTACTCGACGTAATCGATCTGGAACAACCTCGCGGTGTGATTGTCTCTGTAGGTGGACAGATTCCGAACAACCTGGCTATGAAACTTTACCGCCAGTCGGTTCCTGTATTGGGTACTTCTCCGATCTCTATCGACCGTGCTGAAAACCGTAACAAGTTCTCTGCTATGCTCGACCAACTGGGTATCGACCAGCCGGCATGGATGGAACTTACCAGTCTCGAAGAGGTGAAAGGATTCGTAGAAAAAGTAGGCTATCCGGTATTGGTTCGTCCTTCTTACGTTCTTTCGGGAGCTGCTATGAATGTTTGCTACGATGACGAAGAACTGGAAAACTTCCTGAAGATGGCTGCCGAAGTTTCTAAAGAATACCCGGTAGTTGTTTCTCAATTCCTTGAAAATACAAAAGAAATTGAATTTGATGCTGTTGCCCAGAATGGTGAAGTGGTGGAATACGCAATTTCTGAACATGTGGAATTTGCCGGTGTTCACTCCGGTGACGCTACACTGGTATTCCCAGCACAGAAGATTTACTTTGCAACGGCACGCCGTATCAAGAAAATCAGCCGTCAGATTGCTAAAGAACTGAATATCTCCGGTCCGTTCAATATCCAGTTCCTGGCTCGTAACAACGAAGTGAAAGTAATCGAATGTAACTTGCGTGCTTCTCGTAGTTTCCCGTTTGTTTCTAAAGTACTGAAACGTAACTTCATCGAAACAGCTACCCGCATCATGTTGGATGCTCCGTACTCACGTCCGGATAAATCTGCATTTGATATCGACTGGATTGGTGTAAAAGCATCTCAGTTCTCTTTCTCTCGTCTGCACAAGGCTGACCCGGTATTGGGTGTGGATATGTCTTCTACAGGTGAAGTTGGATGTATCGGTGATGATTTCTCTGAAGCATTGCTGAATGCAATGATTGCTACCGGATTCAAGATTCCTGAAAGAGCAGTTATGTTCTCTTCCGGTGCTATGAAGTCGAAAGTGGATTTGCTGGATGCCAGCCGTATGCTGTTTGCTAAGGGATATCAGATTTATGCTACTGCCGGAACTGCTGCATTCCTGAATGCTCATGGAGTAGACGCGACTCCGGTTTACTGGCCGGATGAGAAACCAGGTGCAGAGAATAATGTAATGAAGATGATCGCTGACCATAAGTTTGACCTGATCGTAAACATTCCGAAGAATCATAGCAAACGTGAATTAACGAATGGCTATCGTATCCGTCGTGGTGCAATCGATCACAACATTCCATTGATTACAAATGCTCGTCTGGCAAGTGCCTTTATCGAAGCATTCTGTGAATTGAAATTGGGTGATATTCAGATCAAGAGCTGGCAGGAATATAAATAAACTGCTTTAGCTGTTTATCAAAATAAAAAGAACTCCCTCTTTGGAATGCCAAAGGGGGAGTTTTTTGTTTAAGTTGTCTTGTTGCGAATAGATGTTTTCTGTTATTTGCTTACACGATAATTGTGTACTTTCAGATTCTCTATCCGGCTATTGAAGTTTCCGGCTTTCTCGAGCGGGAAAACCAATGTGCGTATATAACTCATAGAATCTTTTCCTGCATTGAAATAACATTTCTGTATGTTCATTTCTTCAACAACCTTTCCGTTTACTCTGAGTGTGGTACTACGATGATCGCCTTCAATCTGAATGGTCGCTTTCTCTCCCGGATTCACTTTATATGGGAACGTATTCAAATAACCATCGCATGCAAAACCCATCATCCCTCGAATTGGATCTGCTAGATAGAATACGGCATTGGGTGAACGGAACAATTCTGTTCCGCTTTTCTCTGGTGCTCCGGTAATGTCGAAGCTGACTGTATAATTATAGCCGATTTCCGGGTAAGTGGAAGTGCTGCCGGGAGCAACGGTAGAACGCTCATATACCAATGCCGGACTCTTGCCGATTCTTCCCAATTGATTGACTCCGGGGGCTTCACTGATAGCACTACGCTTTTCATTATACACTTCGAATGGCAGACTGGTTTCTTTCCCTGTCCATGTCTTTACTGCTAGAGTTTGTAACGCAGGGAATACACGGTGATGAATGTCTTTCACGGAAATTCCATTACCTGCATGGTCGTTCCAGATGGCAAACATGCTACCGAGAATAGCAGGGTGCTTTTCTTCGAATACGGCTTTCCCGATATGTGCCGGTGTCCATTCTTTATATAAAAATACCTCGTTAAGATAATCCTGATAGTAACCAGCTAATGGAACAATGTAAACCATTGCATCCGGAATGCTGATTAGCTGGTAGCCGTCTTTTATCATGGTTGCTGGGTCGGCATATCCGTTATACCAGGCATTCATAATGATATTTTCTGATTTGACAGGGGTGTCTCCTTTAGCATGAGTGAGAGCGCCCCATATCACGGCTTGTTTGCCAAAGCCTTCTACCAGCCGGATATAATGGTCGGTGAAAGCCCGGAATTTTTCTACTACCTCTTTCTTGGCATTCGAGTATTCGTCGGTACCGATATGCACACGCTTGCCCACGAATACAGGGTCGTCACCTTTCAGGTATTCTTTGAACAGATCGTCTGCAAATTGATAGGTTTCCGGTTTGAATAAGTCAAGATGATCCATTCCGTACTCCTTGCTCCCAATTTCCGGTTTGTAATGAGTGAATGCTAATGAATGTGCCGGAATATCAATTTCCGGTATAATCTCTACAAAGTTGGTTGCAGCTTGTTTCTGAAAATCAATAAATTCTTTTTTAGAATAAGAACCGTCGCGGGCTGTGAGTCCCGGATAAGTTTCGGACTCCAGACGGAAAGCAGCATAAGTCTTGTCCCAGTTGTTATCAAAATATTGCTTGAATCCATTATCATTCAGATGGACTTGCAGGGTATTCATCTTGTAATAAGCCATTGTTTTTACCAGATCCTGAAGATAGCTCATCGGAATGAATTTACGACCGCAGTCTATCATGAATCCCCGGATGGAGTAGTCGGGGTAGTCGCGGATTATTCCTTTGGGAAATGAGTGCTCCTGGCTTTGTTCTGCTATTTGCAAGAGGGTACGTGTGCTCCAGTAAAGCCCTGTCGGGGTGGGAGCAGAAGTCGTGATCCGATCGGTAATCTTGATTTCATAACCCTCTTCTCCCAGCTTTTTGTCAGCTGACAGTGATAGGATGAAGTCTCCGGGTGTGGCTTTGCCTTGAGTTACGCTTAATGTTTTTCCGAACATTTGCTGATAATCGTCGGCAAACATTTGGGCTATTCTCAGCAATTCTGGATTTGCAGAGGTGCATACTATCTTCGCATTTGTTCCCGGAGTGAAATTACCATCTTTTCCTGTCCATTGTTTGAGTTCGGGGACAACAAAAGGTTTAGAGTTTACGCTGGCATAGGATAAACTGCCATACAAACAGAAGATTGTCAATAAGCATAACACTTTCAGGGGGATTAGTGTGTATGTCATAATGGGGGTGTTTTTGTTATTAATAAATGATTAAAGTTAATTATTGGCTGAATTTAGGGATAATCTGTCTATTAGCCAGCAAGAGAAGCGATTTATTTTTTATTTTTGTTTTTCGAAAAGATAAAATCAGATTTAACAATGTTAGTACTTCTATCTTGTGCCAAGACTATGAGTGAAACTTCAAAGGTGAAAGTTCCTTTGAAAACGGTTCCACGATTTCAAAAAGAAGCTTCCGGGATTGCTTTGCAGATGTCACAGTTTTCGGTGGACGAACTGGAACGCCTGTTGCGTGTGAATGCTAAAATAGCTGTGGAAAATTACAAGCGTTATCAGGCTTTTCATGCGGAGGGTACACCGGAACTGCCTGCTTTATTGGCTTATACCGGAATTGTGTTCAAACGGTTGAATGCAAAAGATTTCTCGAAAGTAGAATTTGAATATGCGCAGGAACACTTGCGGCTGACTTCTTTTTGTTATGGACTGTTGAGGCCTTTGGACGTTATTCGTTCCTATCGGTTGGAAGGAGATGTAGTGCTGCCTGAACTGGGTAATCAGACGATGTTTTCTTATTGGCAGTCCCGTTTGACGGATGTGTTCATTGAAGACATCAAGAAAGCCGGCGGCATACTTTGCAATTTGGCCAGTGACGAGATGAAAAGCTTGTTTGATTGGAAGCGGGTGGAAAAAGAGGTGCATGTCATCACTCCCGAATTTCAAGTATGGAAGAATGGAAAATTGGCTTCGATAGTAATATATATCAAAATGTCCCGTGGTGAAATGACACGGTTCATTCTGAAGAATCGAATTGAAAATCCGGAGGATCTGAAAAGCTTCTCTTGGGAAGGGTTTGAATTTAACGAATCTCTTTCGAACGAAAAGAAGTTTGTATTTACTAACGGCAAAGAA
>DXOJ01000730.1:4606-5406 GCA_019412865.1 Bacteroides sp.
AAGAAATATAAGGTATGACGGAAGTTGAGAAGATGCGTAGTAGCCAGTTGGCTGATATGTCTGCACCGGAGTTGCAGGTACGTTTTGAACATGCCAAAAAACTATTGGCACGTATGCGGGGAATGAGTACGTACGATGAGGGTTATAGAGAATTATTGGATAAGTTGGTACCGGGGATTCCTGAAACTTCCATTATATGCCCGCCTTTCCATTGCGATCACGGAGACGGAATCAAGTTGGGTGAACATGTGTTTGTTAATGCCAATTGCACTTTCCTGGATGGAGGATATATCACAATTGGTACTCATACACTGGTCGGTCCTTGTGTGCAGATTTATACGCCTCATCATCCGATGGATTATCAGGAAAGAAGAGGCTCTAAGGAATATGCTTATCCGGTGACGATTGGCGAAGACTGCTGGATTGGTGGCGGCGCTATTATCTGTCCCGGTGTGACGATTGGTAATCGTTGTGTGATAGGAGCGGGGAGTGTTGTGACGAAAGATATTCCCGACGACAGTGTTGCAGTCGGGAATCCGGCACGGGTGATTCGTAAATAAGTTGCTTTATCTGGTAGACAGACTGGACGAAGTGAAAGTTGTGAGAAAAAAAACTTTTTTGTATTATTTGTTGATAATCAGAGCTTTTCTTTATTGCGCAAAAACTTTCTTGAAAAATAATACATGAAATGTTTGCAGAATTCAAAAAATGCCGTACCTTTGCATCGCTTTTGAAACGGAAGTGTACGGGCGTTTAGCTCAGCTGGTTCAGAGCATCTGCCTTACAAGCAGAGGGTCGGC
>DXOJ01000731.1 GCA_019412865.1 Bacteroides sp.
ACTGATACGGAAACTTCTTTAGAAAAAGATTTCAGCCATTTTTAAACAGGCTCTATGTTTTCTTTGCTTTTTATGCAAGATAGTGATTTTGTATGGAAAACGTTTCTGCTGTTAGCTTTTATTAAGAGATAGGCAGTTGAACTATTCGAGCATAAAGACCCTTTGGGCAAAAGAAAAACGCCGATCGAAGGATGTTCCTTCGCCATCGGCGTTTCCTCGTTGTAAGATGTGAGGTTGGTTTATAAAACGTAATTATTTAAATTATGTGTCGATATTTGCATACGTTGCATTTTCTTCAATAAACTCGCGGCGTGGTCCTACATCTTCACCCATTAACATAGAGAAGATATAATCGGCTTCTGCAGCGTTGTCAATATTTACTTGTTTCAACATACGGTTTTCGGGGTCCATAGTTGTTTCCCACAATTGCTGTGCGTTCATTTCACCCAAACCTTTGTAGCGCTGTGTATGAACAGCACTTTCCGAACCGCCACCGTAAGTATCGATAAACTTCTGGCGTTGTGCATCTGTCCAGCAATACTCTTCTACTTTACCTTTTTTGCAGAGGTAGAGCGGGGGAGTAGCGATGTACAAATAGCCATTCTGAATAATCTGTGGCATATAGCGGAAGAAGAACGTCATGATCAGTGTGTCGATGTGAGAACCATCGACGTCGGCATCGGTCATGATGATAATCTTGTGATAGCGCAGCTTTTGGATATTCGCTTCTTTGCTGTCCTCGTCAGTTCCGATAGTAACACCGAGGGCTGTGTAGATGTTACGGATTTCATCACTTTCCAAAGCCTTGTGATACATGGCTTTCTCTACGTTCAGAATCTTACCGCGCAATGGGAGGATAGCCTGGAACATACGGTTACGTCCCTGCTTGGCAGTACCACCTGCCGAATCTCCCTCGACGAGGAATAATTCACATTTCGTTGCATCCTTATCCGAACAGTCGGCCAATTTACCTGGTAGACCGCCTCCTGACATTGGGGACTTGCGTTGTACCATTTCACGGGCTTTTCTTGCTGCATGACGTGCGGTAGCGGCGAGAATCACCTTGTCTACAATCGTTTTTGCTTCCTTCGGATGCTCTTCCAGATAATATGCCAATACTTCCCCCACTGCCTGGTCGACAGCGCCCATCACTTCGTTGTTACCCAACTTCGTTTTAGTCTGTCCTTCAAACTGTGGTTCTTGCACTTTTACGGAGATAACGGCAGTCAAACCCTCGCGGAAGTCATCTCCCGAGATTTCAACCTTCACTTTTTCCAGCATCTTGCTGTCTTCGGCATATTTCTTCAACGTACGGGTCAGCGCACGGCGGAAACCTGCCAGGTGTGTACCACCTTCAATGGTGTTGATATTGTTAACGTATGAGTGAACGTTTTCGGAGAATCCGGTATTGTACATGATAGCCACTTCAATAGGGATTCCCTGTTTTTCCGAGTTCAGATAGATAACGTCGTTAATCAAGTGCTCGCGTGAAGACTCGATAAAACGTACAAACTCTCTCAAGCCTTCTTCTGAATAGAACTGCTCACCCTTGAAGCTTCCGTCTTCGTTCACAACTCGACGGTCGGTCAGGGAAATACGGAGACCAGCGTTCAGATAAGCTAATTCACGCAGGCGTGAAGCCAGAATCTTGTAATCGTATACCGTTTCTGTAAAGATGGTATTGTCCGGCCAGAATTGTTGGCGGGTTCCCGTGATGTCGGCTGTACCGACTTCTTTTACAGAGTAAAGCGGTTTACCGATCTCGTACTCCTGCTGGTAGATTTTGCCATTACGGAATACTTGCGTAGTCATGTGGGTAGACAGCGCATTTACGCAAGACATACCTACACCGTGCAAACCTCCGGATACCTTGTATGAACCTTTGTCGAATTTACC
>DXOJ01000732.1 GCA_019412865.1 Bacteroides sp.
TTATGCAACCATCAAATACTGAATTGATTCTGATTCGAGTTACCGGCGAAGATCGCCCGGGACTGACTGCTTCCGTGACCGAAATCCTTGCCAAATATGATGCCACGATTCTCGATATCGGCCAGGCAGATATTCATAATACATTATCGCTGGGTATCCTGTTCAAGAGTGAAGAAAGACATTCCGGATTCATTATGAAGGAACTGTTGTTCAAGGCTTCTTCTCTGGGAGTGACCATCCGGTTTGAACCTATCACCACCGAGCAATATGAAAACTGGGTAGGTATGCAAGGGAAAAACCGTTATATCCTGACGGTTCTGGGACGCAAGCTTTCCGCCCGACAGATTTCTGCCGCTACAAGCATATTGGCCGAGCAGGGCATGAATATTGATGCTATCAAACGTCTGACAGGTCGTATCCCGTTGGATGAATGTCAGGCAGATGCACGCACCAGGGCTTGCATCGAATTTTCAGTGAGAGGTACTCCGAAAGATCGCATTGCGATGCAAGAGAAGCTGATGAAGTTGGCCAGCGAACTGGAAATGGACTTTTCTTTCCAACAGGATAATATGTACCGTCGTATGCGCCGTCTGATCTGTTTTGATATGGACTCTACATTAATCGAAACAGAGGTGATTGACGAACTGGCTATCCGTGCCGGTGTAGGCGACGAAGTAAAGGCCATCACGGAAAGCGCCATGCGTGGAGAAATAGACTTTACAGAGAGCTTTACCCGCCGTGTAGCACTATTGAAAGGGCTGGACGAATCGGTCATGCAGGAAATAGCCGAGAGCCTGCCTATCACGGAGGGCGTAGAACGGCTGATGTATGTATTGAAGAAGTACGGTTACAAAATCGCCATCCTTTCGGGAGGATTCACTTATTTCGGCCAATACCTGCAAAAGAAATACGGTATAGATTACGTCTATGCCAACGAACTGGAAATCATCGACGGCAAACTGACCGGACGTTACCTGGGAGATGTAGTAGACGGAAAACGGAAAGCCGAACTGCTCCGCCTCATTGCACAAGTGGAAAAGGTGGATATTGCACAGACCATAGCCGTAGGAGACGGAGCTAACGACCTCCCTATGCTAGGGGTTGCCGGACTGGGAATTGCTTTCCACGCAAAGCCTAAAGTGGTGGCAAATGCCAAGCAATCGATCAACACCATCGGGCTGGATGGAGTGCTCTATTTCCTCGGATTCAAAGATTCTTACTTGAATATGTAATTAGACCAAAAAATAGATTATCTTTGCTGACAAATTAAATAAAAGAATGAAGTTTTCCGAACTACAATTAAATGCAAATGTGCTTGAGGCGCTTGATGCCATGCGATTTGACGAATGTACGCCTATACAGGAGCAGGCAATTCCAATCATACTTGAGGGTAAAGATTTGATCGCAGTAGCACAGACAGGAACAGGTAAAACGGCCGCGTTTCTACTGCCTGTATTGAATAAATTATCTGAAGGTAAACATCCGGAAGATGCGATTAATTGTGTCATCATGTCTCCTACCCGGGAATTGGCCCAACAGATCGACCAGCAAATGGAAGGGTTTTCCTATTTCATGCCGGTATCGAGTGTTGCCGTATACGGTGGAAATGATGGAATATTGTTCGAACAACAGAAAAAAGGACTCACTTTAGGAGCTGATGTTGTTATTGCTACTCCCGGACGTCTGATCGCCCATTTAAGCCTTGGATATGTAGATCTTTCCAAGGTTTCTTATTTTATTCTGGATGAAGCGGACCGGATGCTCGACATGGGATTCTATGAAGATATCATGCAAATTGCGAAATATCTGCCGAAGGAACGACAGACAATCATGTTTTCTGCAACAATGCCTGCAAAGATTCAGCAATTGGCAAACACAATCTTAAATAATCCGTCAGAGATAAAGCTCGCAGTTTCCAAACCTGCAGAAAAGATTATTCAGGCAGCATACGTTTGCTACGAAAATCAAAAGCTGGGAATCATACGCAGTCTTTTTATGGATGAAGTTCCGGAACGTGTGATTGTCTTTGCATCTTCTAAAATCAAGGTCAAGGAAGTAGCCAAGGCTTTGAAATCCATGAAACTGAACGTAGGGGAAATGCATTCGGATCTGGAACAGACTCAACGGGAAACTGTTATGCATGAGTTTAAAGCCGGACGAATCAATATATTGGTAGCTACGGACATCGTTGCACGTGGTATAGATATCGATGATATCCGCCTGGTTATCAACTTCGACGTGCCTCACGACAGCGAAGACTATGTACACCGTATCGGACGTACAGCACGTGCCAACAATGATGGTGTAGCACTTACGTTCATCAGCGAGAAAGAACAAAGTAACTTCAAAAGTATTGAGAACTTCCTGGAAAAAGAGATTTATAAAATTCCTATTCCCGAAGAATTGGGAGAAGCTCCGGAATACAAGCCACGTTCTTTTAGCAAGGGCAAGGGTGGCAACTACAAAAGAAAAGATTTCCGGGGAAAAAGGAATAATAATAACGGAGGAAAGAGAAATAACCGTCCGTCTCCCCCCAGACAAAATTAAAGCAAGGCTTTTTTAATCCGGCACTATACGATCTGAATGTATGGTGCTTTTTTATTTGGATGAAGTGATAGTCAAATCTCCTTTAAAACTTACTTCCATATTTACAATGCTATATATGGAAGTTTCCGGAATGGCCAGGACAGCTTGATAATGAAAACCGTTCCGGTCTACTTTCATAAACTTTGTATCTGACAGGATGGATTGCTCCAGAAAATCGACAGGAAGTACTTTGTCAAACATCTGTTTGGTAACATCGCTGGCAAACAGGCTCTTTTTACCTTCATACACACAAATGTGCATCACATTATCATAGTATACATTATCCATGCTAATCCCGTCTTCGGAATAAGTCGTCTTGATGACTCTCATTTTAGAAGGATTAATATATACGTATGCGCGATAGCGAGTGCCATTATAGGTCACTACACTATCGCGTTTGGTTACTTCCGTATATGCCGGAATGACTAATTCCTGACGGACAAAATAGATTGAATCATTGGCATCTTCGGATTTATGCAACTTAATTACATCATCCGTTATGGAATGAAACCAGAATATATGTTCTGCCTGCTTATCAATCTTGTAATAAGTAGTATCATTTCCATAAGTATAAAGAGTATCCCGTATTATTTTAAATGCAATGGGAGTACTTTGTACATCTGCATAGTAGATAGTATCTCCTTCTACACGCATCAACGGGCTCTCCGTTTCATCGTCCAGCCAAATTCCCTGCAGTAGTCCTTTTGCACTAAGATCCTCTTTCTCTTGTTGAAGAGAATGGGGACTCTTATTGCCGCTACATGCCGCGAAAAAGATTGCCATTAACGATACAGCCACATTTTTCATCATCTATTTTAGTTTTTATATAAAGATACTCTTATTTTTTTATTTACCAATACAGTGATAAACAAATCCGAGTTCTTCCATCTCTTTTTTATCATATATATTACGTCCGTCCAACACAATCTGCCGGGACATCGTTTTCTTGATAACGGCCCATGAAGGCAGACGGAATTCTTTCCATTCGGTAACCAACATCAACACATCAGCATCCAGTACGGCATCATACATATCGCAAGCATAATAGATAGTATCACCAATCCTGCGCTTACATTCTTGCACGGCAGCCGGATCGTATGCGCGTACTTTACAACCTGCTTTCAGCAATTTATCGATCAGGACTAATGCCGGAGCCTCACGCATATCATCCGTTTCCGGTTTAAATGCCAATCCCCACAAAGCAACAGTCTTACCCTGCAAATCACCATTAAACTGTTTCATTAACTTTTCGAACAAGACGCTTTTTTGGTTCTCATTCACTTCTTCCACAGCCGTAAGTACCCGCATGGTATAACCATTCTGTTCTGCTGTTTTAATCAATGCCTTCACATCTTTGGGGAAGCAGGAACCACCATATCCGATACCCGGGTACAGAAACTTACGTCCGATACGAGTATCCGAACCTATCCCACTACGCACCATATTCACATCCGCACCAACAATCTCGCACAAGTTTGCAATATCATTCATAAAGCTTATACGGGTTGCCAGCATCGAATTTGCCGCATATTTAGTCATTTCCGCAGACGGAATATCCATGAAAATCACACGGAAATTATTCAATAAGAATGGTTTATATAGTTTGGACATCAATTTCTCCGCACGTGCCGACTCCACTCCCACTACCACGCGGTCCGGGCTCATAAAGTCACTGATAGCATTTCCTTCTTTAAGGAATTCCGGATTAGAAGCCACATCAAAATCAACCGTCACGCCTCTCTTATCCAGTTCTTCCTGAATAACCGCACGAACCTTACTGGCAGTGCCTACCGGAACGGTACTTTTGGTAACTACCAATTTATACTGTTTCATATTGCGACCAATGGTACGGGCCACCTCCAATACGTATTTCAAATCAGCGCTGCCATCTTCATCCGGAGGAGTTCCAACTGCACTGAATATAACTTCCACTTCATCCAGACAACTTTCCAATGAGGTAGTAAACTTCAATCGCTTTGCTTTCATATTACGGAGTACCATCTCTTCCAATCCATTTTCATAAATTGGAATGTTCCCCTTTTGCAAAGATTCGATTTTCTCTTTGTTCGTGTCCACGCACGTTACATTCACGCCAATTTCGGCAAAACATGTGCCTGACACCAGACCCACATACCCTGTTCCCACGATTGCAATTTTCATACTTAATCTATTGTTTGTTTAGAAATTCATTCAAAATAAACGGCGTCCTTGAAAGCAGTTCCCTCTCTGTCTTTCGCAGATAATAACATTTGCGACTCTGCCAACGGCCAGTCGATCCCCAATGCTTCGTCATTATATAAAATAGAGGCTTCTGCCTGCGGAGCATACTTGTTATCTACCTTATATGTAAAAACAGCTTCTTCACTCAAGACAGCAAAGCCATGAGCAAAACCACGGGGAATAAAAAATTGTCTCTTGTTTTCTTCACTAAGCAATACACAAACATGCTTTCCAAACGTAGGCGATGATTTACGCAAATCAACGGCAACGTCGAGCACTTCTCCTTTAAGAACACGAACTAGTTTCGCCTGACTATGTTCTCCTTTTTGATAGTGCAATCCACGCAATACACCAAAAGATGATTTCGACTCGTTGTCCTGTATAAAGTTTACGGGACCAATATTGGCTTCAAACTCTTCTTTCTTATAGGCTTCCATAAAATAGCCCCGTTCATCGGAGAAAACTCTAGGCTCGATCAGCCATACTCCGTCTATTTCTGTCTGTATATAGTTCATTATTGATAGTGATAAATAAAACGATGCAAAAGTAGTGATTTTTTCGAAGTTTTCTGGGATATATTCAATTTATC
>DXOJ01000733.1 GCA_019412865.1 Bacteroides sp.
ATTTTAAATTTAATTGCAAAGATAAGGTGTCATTTAGTCTATAAGTTGTATTTGCTTCCTTATATAGTTCGCAATCAGCTTCCAGAGCTGTGTTGATAGCTTCCTTGCATGCAATAGCAGCTTTATCCCATTTGGTAGCATCATAGGTGGAATTGAATAAATGTATTCCCTTATTATCTATAATATTAGCATAATCAGTATTTCCGTTGAATAAAGGACTTGCAGCTAATGTTAATAATTGGGCTTTTATTGCTAAAGCACCGGGACGCGTGATACGTCCGAGTTCTGTGGCTGCCTTTTCTACTTTCAGAGGCAACTTTTCGGCTGCAATGGTTAATAATTCGCTGATGTAATTTACACACGAATCAACAGGTATACGATAAGTAGCCATTTCCGAAGCTTCTGCTGACACGGGAAGGTTTTTATCTACAATTGGAATTGCACCGTAGGAGCGTAGTAATAAATAGTGATAGTAAGCTTTTAAAAACTCTACTTCTCCGATCCAACGTTCTCGTTCAATAGATTGTATATCGTGTACATCACCTATTTTTTCAAGAAAAGTATTACAATCACGAATACCTATAAACAAGTTAGTACCTCTATTTGTACCGTCCCAGTAACCGCAAATAGGATTGTTAATATTTTGATTGCCAGTAATCAATCCCATATTAACGCGGTCAATGCCTCCTCCGTCAAATATATGTATTTCGCCACTTCCCAACATTGCCGGATCATTGTCCGGATGATAGAAGTTCGGTAAATAGCTGTAACAGGTAAATAGGTATTTTTCCGCAGCTGCCCTGTCTGCAAAAGCCATATCGATGGTTGGTATATTATCTGGTATAACATCCAGATAATTACAAGAAGTAGTACTTAGTGTCAAAACTAAAATACTGACTAGTTTACTTATTTGTTTTTTTAATAATTTCTTCATGTTATTCTAATTTATAAGTACCTATTTTAGAAATTAACTTGGATGCCGGCATTCACTACTCTTTGTACTGGGTATCCCAGTCCTCCGCCTCCCATTTCAGGATCCCATAGCTTAAACTTGCTAAATGTAAGCAAATTGGTACCGCTTAAATAGATACGTACCATATCAAGATGGATCTTCTGTGTCTTCTTTTTAGGGACAGTATAGCCTATTTCTGCTGATTTTAAACGTAAAAATGAACCATCACGCATAAACCATGTACTTGTTTGCATATTGTTTTCTACCGTTTTTTCAGATAATCGCGGCCAAAGGGCATAGATGTTTCTATTGTCTTCTGACCAATGATCATCGGCATAAGCTTTCAGTAATGCACGTTGTTTACCTAAAAATGGTGATGTGTCACTTGGATTGATCCAGAATGAGGAGCGGGCAGAGCCTTGGAAAAATACGGAAGCGTCAAAGCCCTTCCAACCGCATGATAATCCGAAACCATATATGATTTCCGGTACTACCGGATATCCGATGGGAACTTTGTCTAATTCAGTAATCTGTCCATCGTGATTGATATCTTTGTATTTAATATCGCCTGCCATGGTCGAGACATCTCCACCGAAATTTTGTACAGGAGAGTTGGCTACATCATATTCGTCTACAAAAAGACGCTCAGCAACATATCCCCAAGTTTGTTGTAAAGAACGTCCTACATGAGATTGCCATGGCATATCTTCATAATTAGCCTCTTCATATACCTTGTACTCGCTTGTTGCATACGTGAAATTGCCACGTCCTGTCATCCAAAAGCCGTTAGAAAAGTACTGGTTATAGTCAACTGCTACTTCAAAGCCTTTGCCTGAAGCCTCACCTACATTTGCTCTTGTGGCAGCTTGTAATCCCATGCTTGACGGAACTGAAGCTCTGTCCATGAGAATATTAGTTCTATGTTCTGAAAAGAAATCAGCCTGTATTTCAAATTTATCCAATATACTTAATTCAATTCCTAAATTTGTTTTATAAGCCGTTTCCCAACCAATTTCTTCATTTTCATATCTGCTGATTGATACACCTGGGCGGGAATAAGCTCCTTCTGTCCCGAAATTCATCCCTTTACCACCATCATTAAGATTTACATTTGATAAATAAAAGAACCTATCTTGTTCACTACCAATCTGGTCATTACCAACTAAACCATAGGTTGCCTTAATTTTCACTTTAGGAAGAATTTTACTTAAGCTACTGTTTTTGTAGAAGTTCTCATTCGAAATAAGATAACCTGCACCGACTGAGGGGAAGAATCCCCAGCGATTTTTTTTAGCAAAACGTTCGGAGCCGTTGTATCCAAAATTAGCTTCGAACAAATATCTATTGTCATACGCATAGGTAAGACGTCCTGCTAGTCCCATATTGCGAAATGGGAGTGATGATTGTAAATCTCCTGCATTTCCTTCCAAGTAGTTACGCATTGTATAAACAAATAGTCCGGTTACGTCATGCTTTTTTGCAAAAGTGTGTGAGTAGTCTATAGCTGCTTCCATATACATTGCAGCATTTACGTTTTTTTGCCCTTCGCTATAGCCTAATGCTTCTGAACCTTCATTCAGAGATTCAAGTGTGTATGCATCATTATATTTGTCATAAACACCTATTGCATAATAATAAGGAGAATAGCTTCGTGATATATCGAAATATGTATAGCGGGTAGTATTGACCATAGCACGCATTGTAAGTCCTTCCAGCAGAAAATCCAGTTTCTGCTTCAGTTCTACTTGTGCCATAATATTGGAACTGGAATAATCTTTATATCCTTTTACCATTTCTGCATAAGGATTGAGATAATTTCCGTTTTCTGCATTTCCGAACAATATATTTTTGGTTTTTATATTCTTTTCATCCGGTTGGAATACTGCTGGGAAAAGTACAGGATTGGCCCACATCACCTTTTTATACAATTCGCTGCCACCGTCTATTGGTCCGGTATAGTCGTCAAAATTTCCAAGGAAACGCAGTGCGACTTCTGGGGTAGGAGTTAGATTAATATTGACGTTGGAACGTAAATTATAATTCATCAAATTGATGTTGTTATTGAAATTATTCTTTCCATCGACTTTCAAAACTCCATTATCTTGATTGACTGTTGCCGAGATATAGTAACGTGCTACTTTGCCACCACCACTTACGCTAAAGTTGAAACGTTCATTCAGTGTAAAGTCTTTAAAAAGTAGTTCACGCCAGTCGTTAGCCGGATAAACCATCGGATTTTTGCCTGCTATGGTATTGGCTATTTTAGATTCACTATATGGAACCAGTCCCAATGGATTACGTGTTCTGACCGCTTCATTGTGCAGTTTCATATAAGTGATAGGATCTGCTAATTCTACATTTCTGGTAGGTGCAGACATAGATGTTTCAAAACGGGCCGAGACATTTACTTTTCCTTCTTTTCCTTCTTTAGTGGTTACCAGAATGACTCCATTGGCACCACGCGAACCATACAATGCGGAGCCTGTTGCATCCTTCATAATAGAAAAACTGGCAATATCATCCGGTTGCAGACGTGCGAGATCTGTGCTGGACATCTCTACATTATCTATTAAAATCAATGGATCTTTTTTGGATTCTGCACCGAAGGAGGTGATACCGCGTACGAAAAACTGTGCGTTATCTTGTCCGGGTTCTCCACTACGTTGATAAGAAATAATTCCTGCCATACGGCCGGCTAAGGCAGTAGTCAAGTTACTTGAAGGGACTTTTAATTCTGCAGGTTTAATAGTACTGATAGAACTGACAACGCTTGATTTTTTCTGTTTGGCAAAAGCTACTACTTGTACTTCGTCCAATTCGTCTGCATTCTCTTTTAAGGTAATGACTATTTCTTTGGTAGATTCTGCGATAATAGTCTGTGGTTGCATACCAACGAAAGAGATTTCTAATTTCTCGCCTTTATTAACGTCAATAGAAAATGTTCCGTCCATGTCGGTTGTCACTCCTCTTGGACTTTTGGCGACTTGAATGGATGCACCGGGTAAAGGCTCCCCATTTGCATCTATTACCTTACCTGAAACTTTAATTTTTGTTTGCTCTACACTTGTTATACTCTTGGATTTGTCGGTTTGTCCCTGTACGGCCATACAAGGTTGGCAAATACTGCCGGAGAGACAAAGGAATAATCCCGAAGTTTGAAGAGCTTTCACTACAAATTTTCGCTTTCTCATAATACTTCATTATAAAATTAACATAAGATTAATACATCCTCGGCGTAAGGATGAGAACAAAAGTATGGATGTTGTATTAAGAGATGGATTAAAAAAGGGTTAATGACTTTATTAACCCTTTTTTATCTTATTAATCTGTAGATAATCTGTTGTATAATAGTGTTTTATGTGAATTATGTTTTTAGAGTAGGAGAAGAAATATTTTCATATTTCACAGTGTATTCTTCATTCATTGCTTTCTTATAAGTAGTTATAAATGAATTATATCGTTTCAATGCTTCTGTTGGATGGTTTAATTTCTGATAAGAGCCAACCGCATAATACAGTGCCTGTTCTGATAAAGGATCGACCGAAGTCCATACATTACATAGACGTATCACCAAAGTAAAATGTGCGGCCTTATATGCTTTATCTATTTCGGAAGGAATTATAGTTAGAATATGTTCTTCTATTTTGTGTTTGTAATAATCGAATAATTCATGGTCAATACCATTTAAGAATTTACCTCTTACTAATATTTTCAGTAATTTGTCTATAACTTCTTTATCTAGGGTAATCACTTTTTCGTTTTTCAGTAGATGGGAAAATCGTACATAGTCACAATAGAAATCATCTTGAAATTCCAGATGGAAGCGTCCTTTTTCATAAACAAGTTCTATTCCGTCTATTTCTTGCAATAATTTTCTGATGTGGTTGATGGTCACTCCTTTTAGGTTCTTCACTTTATCATCTGTTTTTTCGGGCCAGAAAAGTTCGTTCATATCTGATGATAATACCCCATCTCCTGATACACTATTCAGTAAGATATACAGAAAAATGGTGCGTAATTTGGGACTGAATAAATAGGTGATATCTTTTCCATTACGGTCTAATACGGCAAATGTTCCCCAAAGATAAATAGCATTTCGATTTCTGAAATGAACTTCCATGATCTCCAAAGTTGCCTCATTGGGAGAATCAGCAATCTGTGTATCTTTGGGAACGTTTAATTTATTCTCTGTTGGAAATGATTCTATGATAGTTGTACATGTTGCTGATCTTTTTCTTTTTCGCGAAATAAAATAGAAAGAGAATAATCCAAATATAGTAATGACAATCATGACAATACTATATTTCAGCCAGAATATATCTTTTGTTTTTCTTAAGTCATAGTATCTCACTGCTTCTAATGAAACTGGCGGTGCTACTAAAGAATAAATTCGAGTGGTTGTTTCTCCGAATTTTTCAAATTCTTGTATAGAGCAATAGAACTTCCCTAGTTCATCATCATAATAAAGATTAGCATTGGTCGCTATTTCTTCCGAGATCATTGGTATACTATCTCCTAATGCTTCATAAGTTCCGTTTGCTATCTCCATTCGGTATAGTTGCAGATATGAATGAGGTATGTATTCCGGATAACCTAGAAAATAAATAGACTTTTCATCTTTAGATAGTATCATATTACGTGCAACGATTCTGTTCATTTTGGGAGGGGGATGATTCCAAAGTTTGCGGATAGTATGTTTTTCCATATCTATCTGATACAAATCATAGAAATATTCGAGTCCGATGTTTTGATCACCCGACTCATTCCCTTTACCTCCATAGACATATATGCGTTTATAATCAGGAGAAACTGCCATGCCTGCAAAAAAACGGGGAAGGATTCTGTCTCCGGAAAAGTGTATTGTATCCCAACGGTTCAAGCCAATATCGTAAGAAAGAAACATATCACTATAACTTCGGTTACCATAACCGCCAAAGATCAATAGTTTCTTTTTAGCCGGATGATAGAATCCACAATGATGATGGGCATATAAATAAGGGGCAGAGGCATCATTTTTAATTTCTTCCCATTCTGTAGTGAGCGTTGATAAGCGAGATATCATTTTACCTTCTGTCAGTTCATATGCATATACATTACTTGTCTCCTCATCTAAAAAGTTCATTCCTAAGCGTAGATTGATAGTCGGGCTATTAAAGTAAGGTTTGGCTGTTGATTCTTTCGTGTACCAATTATACGTAATTAATGAGTCTTCATTGTAAATGAACATCTTTTGGTGTCTTTTGTCAAAGACGAATCCGGCAGGAGAAGCCGAAGAATAGTTAAAGCATGGTTCCCAATAGTATGATTGGTTAATCAGCCAAACTGGATTTTTTACGTGTCCGATAATGTTTCCCTCTGCATCGTGTACTTCTTCACTATGGCTTTCATTCAACGGCATACGCCAAGTCTTTTTTCCATTAGAGACGGAGAGGTTACGAATGGAGAAAGAGGCTATTTCCAGAATGTAGTCGCACATTCCAAAATAAAGCTGCGGAGAGAAAAATTCATCCTGTAATCCTATATCTTTTATCTGTACACTATCATTACCTATTCTGATATCAGCCTGATTTAGCTTGGGGTGAATACGCAGAGATATGGGAATCCATTTACATTTTATATCATTTCCTTTGAAATCTGTTGTGTGATATATTTTTTTTCCATCTTCAGAAA
>DXOJ01000734.1 GCA_019412865.1 Bacteroides sp.
CGAAAGCATTTGAATCACAATTAAACACGAATAAAGATGTCTGATATAGTAACAAGATTATTGCTTAAAACAAATGACTTTGACGCGAATCTAAATAAGTCGAAGAAGAATGTAAACGGGTTTCAAAGCGACATCGCTAAAATGTCCGGCGTTGCAGTATCGGGAGTTATGAAGTTTGCCGGAGTTCTCGGTATTGCTGTAACTGCTTCGGAAGGGTTCAATAAAGTAATGAATAGCAGTCAGACGCTAGGGGATGAATACGCCCGTACTATGGATGGCTTAAAAGGTGGTGTGGATCAATTTTTTTACTCTATCGGTAGTGGAGACTGGACACCGTTCATGAACGGATTATCCGAAACTATACGGCTAGCGCGGGAAGCATACAACGCGATGGATCAATTAGGAAATACTAAAATGTCATTTTCTTATTTCGACGCAAAGAACCAAGCAATAGTACAGGAGCAAATAACTATCTTAAAAGACAAGGACTCAACGGAAGAACAAAAGAAAGCAGCTAGGGAGCTATTAGACAAGACGTTGAAAGACCAAGAGGAAATCGTAGGGCAATACAAGCGAAGGAGTAATAATGCGGTACGGGCGATGGTAAAGGCTGCTATAGGGCTTGACGGTGTGGATGTTTCGGGGATAGACATAGATAAAGTGCTAAAATTAGACGTATCTTCAGCAGGTGATGAACAAAAGGCACAATTAGCAAAACAGTACAAAGACTTCGTAGATGAATACGACCGTTTGAAAGCCAAATTCACAACTTACGAAACTGTTGGTTCTGGGATGAATGTACACACAGTTGCGACTACAGACGCAAAAGCTTTAGGAGAGGCAATAAGCCCGATGTTGGCAAAGTATCAAGATGCAATACAATATAACGCGATTTTAGTAAAGAAGAGTGATGAATGGTTACAGAATTTGATCAATGTCTCGGCGGCGGCAGAGGCGGCAGGTCGAAACTTATCTAGTATGACTAAAGCAGCAAATCGCGCCTCTCAATCTGGTACAGGTGGAAATCCGCCTAAAGAAAAACCTAAAGAGGGTTCTATCGCTTGGCATGACTCCGAAATCTCTGATCTAAATAAGAAACTTATTGCTGAAACCGACATGCAAGCGCGTGCAACGATTCAAGCAACGATAAACGAGCTAGAACAAAAGAAGGTTAAACTCAAATTTGTAGTCGATCAGGAGGCGTTCAAAATTGCTCACGGCGAAATGAAAGACGGCGCCTTGCCGATTCCTATAAAGCCTACATACGATAAAGTTCCGACACATGGGAATACTGGAAAAGATTTTAAGTTACCTAAGCATGATCCACTCTTTAAAAAAGAAGATATAGACTTGAATCAAGAGTATGCCGAATCGCTTGCAAATATTAGTGGAGTCGTTGGGAGTATGTCGGGTCTATTTGATGATAATACGGCTTCCGTCCTGCAATGGGGAGTTAGTTTCCTGTCAACTGTCGGGCAAGCTATTCCGAAGATACTTGAAATGGCTTCTGCAAATGAAGTAGAAGCGGCAACGGCGCGTAAAAGTGCAATCGCGAATATGTCGGCAGCAGGGGGTGAGGTTTTAAAAGCTCACGCAGGAATCCCCTTTGTCGGTATTGCTCTAGGTTTGGCGGGTGTTGCTGCTATTATTGCCGCTATGTCAAGTATGCCGAAGTATGCAACGGGTGGTATTGTTCCGGGCACATCATTTACAGGCGATAAAGTTCCGGCTTTATTGAATAGCGGCGAAATGATATTGAACGGGTCGCAGCAAAGTAATCTGTTTCGTATGCTTAATTCGGGTTTATACGGTTCGCTATCGCAGAAAATAGCACCGAGTGGAAACGATGATATTCGCTTATATAGCGATGTTGAAATAAAAGGAGATCGCATATTTTTAGCATTACATAATCACATCAAGAAAACAGGTAAAAGACTATGGTAAACTACGGTACAATATACACACTTCCTTTCAAATCTCGAAAGGAAGTTTCTTATTTGATTGAGATACAAAAGGAAAACTATACGGGCGATTCTGTTGAGTTGGTCGGTAGTGGTAGTTCTCCTTTCTCTGTTTCGATTGAGGACGAAGATTTCTTGTATATTCCTACTCGATTCTCAAAAGCGGTGATTCGTGTTGTGGGTGGTGATTATTTGCAAAGTTTATATTCTACCGGGTATCAACAGTATAGGGTGAATTTTAAACGTGAAAATAACATTGTCTGGACGGGATTTGTAAAACCGGAACTTTATACGCAGGATTACACATCTACCAAATTCGAGCTAGAAATAGACTGCATTTCTGCAATGGGTACGCTAGAATATATCAATTATAAACAGGGTAAGAGTGATACTAGAAGTTTTATAAGCATCTGGGAGTTATTAAAAATGTTCATATCTGAGTCTCGCGGGTGTTATTCCTCCGTCTTTATTCCTCATGTGTACGCTAAAGATCAATCTAGTTATAATAAAGAATCAAACGTATTAAAGGAGTTAACGATCAGCGAACAAAACTTCTTTGACGAGGACGACAAGGCGATGACATTAAAAGAGGTTTTAGAAGAAACTTGCAAGTTTTTGAATTGGACCTGTGTAGATTGGTTGGGAAATTTATATTTTGTTGATGTAGACCACAAAGGAACATACCACGAGTACAATCTTGATATGACATCTTTTACTCAGCAGTCCCCTAACCGATTCAAAGTTTCCGAGATTGGTTATGCGGGTTCAGAGCACTTCCTTGATATTCTTCCCGGTTATAACAAAACGACAATAAAGTGTAGTAATTATTGTTACAACGATATTATATCGGAGGAAGAATTTAAGAAGTTGAGTACGTTTGCTGAAAGGAAAACCTATAATTATAAACAGTATTATGAAACAAGACAGTATCTAAAGAGCAAGGTGTTTAAACTCCCACGCTATGAGAATCTAAATGATAATAAGCCTTATTGTAATTTAGTAGACGAGAACGTAACCAATGTGTATATAGACGAACCGACACGATACTTTCTAGGTGGCTATTGTGCAAAGCGATGCGAGTACGAAGTGAATGACGGCAAACCAAATATCTCTGATTATAATTGGGAATATCTTTATCAAT
>DXOJ01000735.1 GCA_019412865.1 Bacteroides sp.
GTACTCGGAAGTGATAAAGAATAAAAATATGGTTCAAAACCCGAATTGGTAATATGTTATGAAAAGAATACTTTTAATATTATTAAGTATAAACCTGTTTGCGTTTGCCTTTGGACAATCGATAACAGTAAAAGGAAAGGTTTCTTCCACTGATGGTGAACTGCTTCCGGGAGTAAATGTAAAAGTGAAGGATGCGACAATTGGTACAATTACGGATTTTGACGGTAATTATCAGTTGAAGGTAAACAAGGGTGAAGTGTTGGAATTCACTTATATTGGCTTTAAGAAACTTGCGATAAAAGTCGGAAATCAACGAGATTGGAATGTAGAGCTAACACCGGACTTAACTAATCTTGATGAGGTGGTGGTGGTAGCTTATGGTAAGGCTAAGCGTCTTACGATGACTGGTGCTGTAAGTGGTATACAAGCACGTGAAATTCGTAATGTACCGACTAGTAGCTTGCAGAATGCATTAACCGGGAAACTGCCGGGATTTTTTAGCCAACAACAATCCGGACAGCCGGGTAAGGATGCTTCCGATTTCTTTATTCGTGGTGTGAGTTCATTGAATGCGGATGGTAATAAGCCATTGATTATAGTAGACGATGTTCAGTATACGTATGATCAGTTGTCGCAAATCAATGTGAACGAAATCGAAAGTATATCTATCTTGAAGGATGCTTCTACGACAGCTATCTATGGTATTAAGGGTGCTAATGGTGTATTGGTGGTGAAGACCCGAAGAGGAGAACAAGGTAAGCCTCAAATCAATGTACGTTTGGAAGGCGGTATGCAGATTCCAGTGCGTACTCCAAAATTTTTGGACTCATATAATACGGCCATTCTTGTGAATGAAGCTTATGAGAATGATGGTATGCCCAGGCCATTCTCAAAGGCAGATGTGATGGCTTTCAGAGATCATACAGATCCTTATGGACATCCGGATGTAAATTGGTATGATGAGATTTTTAAGAAAAGCGCTTTTCAGGAGAATGTGAATGTGGATATTTCCGGTGGTTCTAAAAGATTGAAATATTTTGTTTCTGCTGGTTATTTTACACAAGATGGTATGGTGAAGGATTTTGGAACGAAGGATAGTGGAGTGAACTCTAACTATTTCTACCGTCGTTTCAATTATCGTACTAACATAGACTTTGCTGTGACGGATAACCTGAGTATGCGTTTGGATATATCATCGCGTTTTATGAATATCAATGAACCTTGTAATATGAATGCAACAGGTGAAATTTACGATTTCTCAAAAATGCATCCTTATTCAGCTCCAGTATTGAATCCTAATGGCTCTTATGCTTATCTTAATGATACAGAAGGATATAAGCCAACTTTGAATGCTCGTTTGGCAAATGAAGGTTATAAGCGTACCCGTCGTAATGATAATAATATTCTGTATGGAGCTACTTGGAAAATGGATTTCCTGACTGAGGGACTTTCTGCCAATTATCGCTTGGCGTATTCAAGTGTAGATGAGAATCATCGTCAGGCGAACCGATCTCAATATCCTACCTATCATTACGATTCGTCAACTAATGGATATGTAATTAATCCGAATAAGGTGTATGATTATGGAACGTTTTCGGTGACCAGTGGTACGGATAAGGCTACCAAAGACTTGAATATCCAGGCTTCGGTGAACTATGCTCGCGTATTTAATGGAGGAGATCACGACATCAGCGCTATGTTTCTGTACAATCTTCAGACTACTACAGTAGATAGAGATGGTCTTGTATCAGCGGCTGTTCCCAGCAACTTTGAGGGATATACCTTGACAATGGGGTATAAGTATAAAAGCAAATATTTGATTGATCTCAATATGGCTTATAACGGAACCGACCGTTTCGGCAGGAATAACCGTTTTGGATTCTTCCCCGCAGTGGGCGTTGGTTATGCCATTTCGGAAGAAGACTTTTTTAAGAACGTAGATTGGCTGGCAGATAAAGTGCAACTTTTGAAAGTGAGAGCCTCTTATGGTCTGGTTGGTTCGGATGTGGCAGCAGGTAACCGTTATTTGTATGATCAGGTATATCAGAAGGGCGATGGTTATTCCTTTGGTGATTATCCAAAATTCACAGATGGTTATAAAGAAGGGGATTTGGGAACTCCTAATGCTACTTGGGAAAAGGCAAAGAAGTTTGATATCGGTTTAGATATGAACTTTTTAGATAAGTTCTCGTTTACTATCGACTACTTTTTAGATAAACGTTATGACCAATTGGTGACGAGAAATGATGTTCCGTTAGTTCTTGGTATCGGCTTTTCTCCGAACAATATAGCTAAGACAACTAATCAGGGTTTTGACGGGCAGATTAGCTATCAGGATCGTTTTGGTGATTTTGATTTTAATACAAATTTAGTTTTCTCTTATGCAAAGAATAAAGTCGATTATAAGGCTGAAGCTCAGCAGAGATATCCGTGGTTGGCAGAGACCGGAAAACCATTGAACCAGCCGTTTGGTTATAAATGGATTGGGTATTATACTCCGGAAGATGTTGCAAAGATACAATCTGGTGCTTCAGATGCTCCGGCAACTCCTTATACAGATATCCCAGTACAAGCCGGTGATTTGAAATATGCTGATTTAAATAATGATGGAACGATTGATGATTATGATAAAGGAGCTATTGGTAAACCGAACTTACCTTCTACTACTTTAGGATGGTCGTTTGGTGGATATTGGCGTGGATTTAGCTTCAATGTATTGTTCCAGGGTTCATTCGATTATAGCTTTGCTATTAATGGTACAGGTATTGAGTCGTTCAAGAGTCAGTTCCAACCTATCCATACAAGTCGTTGGACATTGGAACGCTACCAGAACGGTGAACAAATTGATTTCCCGCGTTTGACAACCAATCCTTCTACAATTAATAGTGCCAGTACCTATATGTCAGATTTTTGGCTGATTAATGCTTGGTATATTCGTTTGAAAACAGTCGATTTGGGATATCAACTTCCAAAGAAGATATTGCCGAAAGCTATAGACAATATTCGTTTCTATGTGAATGCTTACAATTTGTTGACATTTACAGGTTATGATAAATATCAGCAAGACCCTGAAATTAAAACAAATACAGCAGGTGATGCATACAT
>DXOJ01000736.1 GCA_019412865.1 Bacteroides sp.
AATGAGGATAACGCATACAAACAAGCTTATAAGCAAAAGGAGCAAGGGGATAGATCCTCGTTGCTCCTTTCTTTTTATTTATGATTCAATTGTCACTTGCTTTTTTTGTTTTTGCCTTTTTTCTTTTCAACGGCTTTTTCTTCAGGTGGAAATTTTGGAACCAGATTCATCAGCCGTAATATCTGCTTTTGTCGTTTTAATATGTATGACGAAGGTTTCGCCGAGTTAAACCGTATCGGATTGGGCAGGGTAGCGGCGATAAGTGCGCATTGTCCCCGGGTCAGCTGGGCAGCTGTTGTTCCGAATTTTACCTTTGCGGTGGCTTGCGCGCCGTAGATGCCATTTCCCATTTCTATAGAGTTGAGATAGACTTCCATGATTCGTTCTTTCGACCAGAACAGTTCGATGAGAAACGTAAAGTAGACTTCGAGTCCCTTGCGTACCCACGAAGATTGCGGCCATAAGAACACATTCTTGGCTGTCTGCTGACTAATGGTGCTTGCTCCGCGTTTCCGTTTGCGTGTTTCGTTCTCTTTCATCGCTTTCTTGATTTCTACAAGATCGAATCCGTTGTGTTCGGCAAAACGGTTGTCTTCGGAGGCTATGACCGCCATCGGCAGGTTGGGAGATATCTTATCAAAAGAAACCCACGTGTGCTTCCACGTGGGTTTATCTCCTGAAAAAATCTGCTGAACGCTTCGGATAACCATCAACGGAGTGACATAAACCGGCATAAACCGATACACAATCACTGCCAACAGAGTGGATGCAAAGAAGAAAATCAGCAGGTTGCGCGTATAGCGCAGAATTTTTTTAATTAGCAGCTGCTTGTGCATCTTTAATCATTTGTTCACTTGCGTACATGTATACTTCTACACGACGGTTTTGTTCGCGACCGGCAGCAGTGTCATTGCTTGCAACGGGATCGCTTTCACCCATTCCCTGTACACCTTTGATCTGATTGGTGGAAACACCGCAACTCAACAAGTAACTGGACACGCTTTGCGCACGTTCTTGTGATAAGTTCAGGTTCTTTTGCTGGCTTTGTGCAGCAGTACTGTTCTTCCAGCCCTGGTTGTCGGTATATCCGTAGATAGACACGTCCATATCCCGGTTCTGATTGAGCACATTGTTGGCAAACTTGCTTAAAGCAGATTTAGCAGCAGCACTTAGATTTGCATTACCGGTAGTGAAAAGAATACCCGAGTCGAATGTTACTTTCACGGCTTGCAATCCGTTGTTGTCTGTTATCTGTTCTACTTGTGCGCCTTCAATTTGTTTTGCTTCTGCTGCTGCTTTGTCCATCTTCTTACCGATAAGAGCACCCGTACCTGCACCTACTGCCGTACCGATAGCAGCACCAATAGCGGCACCTTTACCTTTACCGATAACACCTCCCAGGATTGCACCCAGTGCAGCACCCGAACCACCACCGATAGCGGCACCTTTACCAGTGTTGTTCATACTTCCACAGCTACCAAATATCATGGCAATACTCATGAAGAGAACCATAAATTTCATCTTGTTCATAATGTTGAAGTTTTTTTTAATTGGTTTATAAATAATGTTTTTATACGAATCGCTTCGTATTATAAATAACAATGCAAAGATACATATTATTTGGCAAGCGTGTACTTTTTAAGTTAAAATAACTCGGAAGAGCCCCTTTGTTTGTTAATAAAGGGAAATGATAATTATCCTTTTATCGTTGAAGGAACACTCAAACACTTCTTTTTAATAATAATGAACCAACTCAAAAGAATTAACCCTTTGGCAACCGTGGTGACGCAGACTGCCCACCAGATTCCTTCCACTCCCATGCCCATCCGTACAAACAGGATGGCAAGCGGAATACGCATATAGTTGCAACTGATGCTGATAATGGCAGGAGGGATGGTGCGTCCGATGCCGTAGAATACTCCCTGCATGGTGATTTCGAGCATCATAAAAAGTTGCGAATATCCGTCGATACGGAGGAACACACCTCCGGCTTCGTAGGCCGCCTGTTCGGGGACGAATATGGCAAAAACTTCATTCCCGAAGAAAACGAATAGCAATGTACAGAATGTTCCGAAGATTCCCGTCATCCATAGAGTCGTATACCAGGCTCTAAGTACCCGTTCCACTCGTCCGGCGGCGTAGTTTTGGGCGATGAAGGCACTTAGTGCAGTAGAGAATCCCTGTGAGGTATTCCAGGTGATTGCTTCAATTTGCCCTCCGGTGGTGAAAGTCATCAGTCCGATGTGTCCTCCCTGTTCCGAGGCGGTGCGGCAAAGGAACATATTGACGAAAGCAAATAGCGTATTCAAAGTAGCTACGGGCAATCCCAGTTTAAAGATTCTCCGTGTATATTTTTTCTTTAGCCGCGTGAAGAAAGGGAAACCGCCCAGCAGGGCATCCCTGCAACACAACTGATAGATGAAAATCAGGAAAACGCTTGCTTCCGCAATCCAAGTGGCATATGCCGCACCGTTTGTTCCCAGTCCGAAACCGAATATAAAGAGTGGGTCCAGAATGATATTCAAAATCAATCCTGTGCCACTGATAAAGAACGGGATTTTGCTACGTCCTGCTGCATTATAAATTCCGGTGAAGGCAGCGGAAAGGAAAACGAAAGGTAATCCGGTAGAAACAATCCGCAGATATTGAATGGCATTGGCCGTGATATGTTCCTCAAGTTCGTAAATACGTATGATAGGTTCTGCAAATATAAAAAGGAGCCCGCCCCAGCAAATGGAAATAATCAAAGCAATTGTGATATTATGGGACGCGAAGTGGCGGGCATCTTCCTGGCTTTGTGCACCGATGGATTGTCCGACACTCACTTCAGATCCCACCTTATTTAATAAGGAAATAGAACCGGACATCCACGTCAGGATTCCGACGGAACCGATGGCGGCTACGGCTTCACTTCCCAACCGTCCTACCCATGCCATGTCTGTGAGACTATATGCCATTTGAATAAACGACGTTGCCATGATTGGCATTGCCAGATTAAACAGTTGACGGTTGATGGGGCCTTTTGTCAGATTCTTTATTCCTTGCATATAATTTTTCTATTCAAAATGAGGTGCAAAGATACGTAAAATTACTATCTTCGCACGTCTAATTATTCATTAAACAAAGTATATAGAT
>DXOJ01000737.1 GCA_019412865.1 Bacteroides sp.
TTATAGGGGTTCGAACACGGTCCATGTTACAAACCTGTTACAAAATGCCCGCAATTCTCCGTTGATGACAATATTATTCTTATCTATCACATTTTTATGTACTTATCTAGGCTTTCAGAAAATATTCTTGTATTTTTGTCAGTCAGCAACCTTATTATTAGAATAAACCAAACACTCGTATGAAAACATTCACCCATCTTTTGTGCATTCTGATTTTGTCAATTGTGCTGTTTGCTTGTAACAACGCTCATTTTCTCAAAGAAGAAGCCTACCGGAATCAAGTGGCTCAAGACTTTGAACTGAAAAAACAGGCACTTCCTCATGGAGATTTATTTGCGATCTTTGCCGATTCTGTTTTATCAGTCTACGAGCGCGAAGCATTGATGTTTCTCTATGCTTATATGCCGATAGGGGATGTGACGGACTATTCAGGAGATTATTATCTGGAAAATGTCCGGCTGTCAAAGCAGACGCGTAGCGAAATGCCTTGGGGAAAGGAGATTCCCGATGAAGTGTTCCGTCATTTTGTTTTGCCGATCCGGGTGAATAATGAGAATCTGGACGATTCCCGTCGTGTGTTTTATGGCGAGCTGAAAGATAGGGTGAAGGGACTGCCGATGAAAGAGGCTATATTAGAGGTGAATCACTGGTGTCATGAGAAAGTAGTCTATCGTCCGAGTGATGCGCGTACCAGTTCGCCATTGGCATCCGTCAAGACGGCGTATGGGCGTTGTGGTGAAGAGTCTACATTTACGGTAGCTGCTCTCCGGGCGGTTGGTATTCCGGCGCGTCAGGTGTATACGCCTCGTTGGGCGCATACGGATGATAATCATGCCTGGGTAGAAGCATGGGCGGATGGACATTGGTATTTCTTCGGAGCCTGTGAGCCGGAGCCGGTTTTGAATCTGGGATGGTTCAATGCTCCTGCCAGTCGGGGAATGTTGATGCATACGAAAGTCTTCGGGCGTTATAACGGTCCGGAGGAAATGATGCTTGAAACGCCGAATTATACGGAAATCAATGTGATTGATAATTATGCGCCTACCGCTAAGGCTATCGTGACGGTGACGGATGCCGAAGGACAAGCGGTAGCAGACGCTAAAGTTGAATTTAAGATATACAATTATGCAGAGTTCTATACAGTAGCTACGAAGTATACAGATGCAGAAGGGAAAGCCAGCCTGACTGCCGGTAAAGGAGATATGCTGGTTTGGGCATCCCGTGACGGACGATTTGGCTATGCTAAATTATCTTTTGGAAAAGACAATGCATTGCATCTCTCTTTAGATAAGAAAGAAGGGGAAACTTATTCCTTGCCAATGGATCTTATTCCTCCGGTAGAAGGGGCGAATATCCCCGAAGTCACTCCCGAACAGCGTGCAGAGAATGATCGGCGAATGGCGCAAGAAGACTCCATCCGTAATGCGTATGTGGCAACAATGATGACGGAAAAACAAGCCGAAGAGTGGGTAGACAAGCTGTATGGAAATGCTTTACAATCGGAAAAGAAAGAAAAACTGGCAGACTTTCTGGTTGCTTCGCGCGGAAATTACCAAACATTGAAAGACTTCCTTTTGCCTGTCAGGAAAGAGAAAGATGCTGTCTCATGGGAAGAAATACGTGCCATGTGGATATTAGAGAGTCTTTCGGCAAAAGACCTCCGTGATGTAACTCTGGATGTATTGAATGATCATTTGCAAACGAATCTTTCGGATTGGGAAAAGATAGATACCGAACGTTTTAAAAGAATGTACCTCAATCCTCCTCGTGTAGCCAATGAAATGCTGACTCCTTATAAAAAGGTACTTCGCGAAGCGATTGAAAAAACTGTTTACCAGTCTGTTCCCGATAGCATGAAGCGTGATCCTAAGGTATTAATAGAATGGTGTAGAAAAGAAATTAAAATCAATAATGAATTGAATTCCCAACAGATTCCGATCTCTCCGATGGGTGTGTGGAAAGCACGGGTGGCTGATGAAAAGTCACGTGATATTTTCTTTGTAGCAGCTTGCCGGAGCATGGGATGGGCGCCTGCCCGGATTGATGAAGTGACCGGAAAGGTACAGGTCTTAAATAAAGAATTAGCTCCGGAAGATGTCGATTTCGAGACAGCAGAATCCGCATTGTCCCAAAAAGGAGTATTGAAAGCTACCTATACGCCTATCCGTTCATTAGATAATCCTAAATATTATTCGCATTTCACTCTTTCCAAGTTTAAAGACGGTACCTTCCAGTTGTTGAATTATGACGAAGGAGAGACAGATATGGGGGATGGGACTACATGGCATAATTTATTAAGATATGGGAGAGAGTTTGATGAAGGCTATTATATGATGGTGACCGGAACCCGTCTGGCAAGTGGCGCGGTGCTTTCCAACATTACGTTTTTTACGATAGAACCGGGTAAGACAACGACAGTTGATCTTGTGATGCGTGAAAGCAAAGATCAGGTACAGGTGATCGGCAATTTTAATTCAGAAGCGATCTATCGGCCGGTCGGTGACACCGGGCTGCAAAGTATTTTGCAAACCTGCGGTCGTGGCTATTTTGTGGTGGCTGTTCTCGGGGCAGGGCAGGAACCTACCAATCATGCGTTAAGAGACATAGCCGCTCTAGGCAATGATTTTGAACAGTGGGGGCGTAAGATGGTCTTTCTTTTCCCTTCGGAAGAACAATACAAGAAATTTAATGCTGACGAATTCAAGGGACTTCCGTCTACCATCACTTACGGTATTGATACTGATGACAGCATTCGGAAAGAAATTGTGGCAGCTATGAACTTGAATAATTCCATCCTGCCGGTCTTTATTATTGCCGACACATTTAATAGGATAGTCTTTGTTTCTCAAGGATATACAATCGGTTTAGGGGAACAATTGATGAAAGTTGTACATGGATTATAGGAAAGAGGCTGTATGAATAATCGTTAATTCTTGCTCTTAATATGCTTTTTTCGGAAAAGAATGATTACGTTTGCAGCAAATTATGACTAAGTATATTTTTTGCATATTAGCATGCGCATTTCTGGTATTGGGATTTAGTAATGTTTCCGATAAAGATTTGCAGGGATTTCAGAAAGAAACTGAAATCCGGGTTAATGATATGCAATATAAAGTAGAGTCATGTTGTTGTGTCTCTTCTGCCGGCTTCGATAAGTCAAGTAAAAAATCGCATTCGCAGTTTGTTGATGAGACATCCAATTGTAAAGTCAGTGACTGCATTTTTGATAATATCTCTTTTCCGAGAAGCATTGTTCCTTTCAAGAACTTGAAGTTCAATACAAATACTGTGATTATACAGATATTGAGCTCTCTGAATGTTCAGCTTCCGGAGAATCGTTTGGGTCATACCGACCTTGATGTCAATTACACTAAATATTCGTGTAAGTATTACGTCTACACATTGGCGCATATTCTCATTTAGACAATATTCTTTTCTTTTGGTTGGGTGAGGTGTGTCTTATTCTGATACCTCTCTGCCACTCTTTCCTTTATTTTTATTATAAATGCGAATCAGTATTTGATTCCTTAGTTAAAAATTAGAGTAATTAATGCG
>DXOJ01000738.1 GCA_019412865.1 Bacteroides sp.
ATGGTCCGAGCCAAAAGGGACAAGATGAGCAAGGAAGTTCCCGAATGGGAAGAGTTGCGCAACAGGGCTTGCGAACTGAAACTATATTCCAACAGCCACCTCGAAGAACTTCTGCTGGAGTTCGAGAAGAACGCTACTGCCAACGGCGCCATTGTGCATTGGGCAAAAGATGCCGATGAATACTGCGCCATTGTCTATGAGATATTGAATGAACATAATGTGCACCATTTCATCAAGAGTAAATCCATGCTCGCCGAAGAGTGCGGATTGAACCCTTTCCTAATGGAGCGGGGCATTGATGTTGTAGAGTCCGATCTGGGCGAACGCATCCTGCAACTGATGCATCTCGAACCAAGTCACATCGTATTGCCTGCCATCCACATCAAGCGGGAGCAGGTAGGCGAACTTTTCGAAAAGGAGATGGGAACCGAGGAAGGAAACTTCGACCCTACCTACCTGACTCATGCGGCACGTAAGAACCTGCGACCTCTCTTCCTGAATGCCGAAGCTGCTATGACAGGGGCCAACTTTGCCGTAGCTTCAACCGGCGACATCGTAGTCTGCACGAATGAGGGAAACGCCGATATGGGTACTTCCTACCCGAAGTTGAACATCGCCGCTTTCGGTATGGAAAAGATTGTTCCGGATTTGGATGCACTGGGGGTATTCACCCGATTGCTTGCCCGTTCGGCTACCGGACAACCGGTGACCACCTACACTTCCCATTACCGCCGTCCCCGCGAAGGCGGTGAATATCATATCATTATCGTAGATAACGGCCGGAGTACATTGCTTTCCAAGCCCGATCATATCAAGACACTGAATTGCATCCGTTGTGGTGCGTGTATGAATACCTGCCCGGTATATCGCCGAAGTGGGGGATACTCTTATACCTATTTTATTCCCGGACCTATCGGTATTAATCTGGGCATGGCTCACGATCCGGAGAAATATTATGATAATCTTTCTGCCTGCTCCCTGTGTATGTCCTGCTCTGATGTTTGTCCGGTGCAAGTTGATTTGGCCGAACAGATTTACAAGTGGCGTCAGGATTTGGACGGACTGGGAAAAGCCAATACAGGAAAGAAGATTATGTCCGGCGGCATGAAATTCCTGATGGAACGTCCGGCATTGTTCAATGCTGCTTTGTGGGCGGCTCCGGTAGTGAACGGTCTGCCCCGTTTTATGAAATACAACGATCTCGACGATTGGGGAAAAGGGCGTGAACTGCCGGAATTTGCCAAAGAGTCGTTCAATGAAATGTGGAAGAAGAACAAAGTACAGGGAAAGGAGGAATCCAAATGAGCAGCAGAGAAGAGATATTAGCCAGTATTCGCAAGAATACGCAAACTCGTTATGATAAACCGGATATTGCGGATATGGAGCGATTGTCGTATCCTGACAAGATAGAACAATTTTGTGCAATCAGTCGTGCAGTGGGTGGCACAGCAGTGGTATTGGGCGAAGGAGAAGATGTGAATGCGGTAATACGCCGGACTTATCCGGATGCTATGCGCATTGCTTCCGTCTTACCGGATATTTCCTGCGCGACATTTAATCCCGACAATCTGGATGATCCGAAAGAGTTGGATGGCACCGATGTAGCCGTAGTGAAAGGAGAAATAGGAGTTGCCGAGAACGGAGCCATTTGGATACCGCAGACGGTGAAATATAAAGCTATTTATTTTATCTCGGAAAAGCTGGTTATCCTGCTCGACCGGAATAAAATCGTGAATACCATGTATGATGCTTATCGGGAGCTGGATGGACAGGAATATCAATTCGGAACATTCATCTCCGGTCCTTCGAAGACTGCCGACATTGAACAGGCATTGGTGATGGGAGCACATGGGGCACGGGACGTATTAGTGATATTAATCTAGTGTTTCAAAACAGAGGCTCTATTGGTAGGAAGTAGAGCCTCTGTTCGGTATAAACAGAACTTCTGTTTATTGTAAATAGAGCCTCTGTTCCGGTTCGTTCATAGAAGAGTAGTCAAATGTTTAAATTTAAATGATATGTATGCCAATAAAGTAAAGAAAATAGCCGCCGTTCATGACCTTTCGGGAATGGGACGCGTATCTCTCACTGTCGTTATTCCTATTCTTTCATCTATGGGCTTTCAGGTTTGTCCGCTTCCTACAGCTGTATTATCCAACCATACGCAATATCCCGGTTTCTCCTTCCTCGACCTGACGGATGAAATGCCAAAGATTATTGCCCAGTGGAAGAAACTGGAGGTACAGTTTGACGCTATCTACACCGGATATCTGGGCTCTCCGAAACAGATTCAGATTGTTTCTGATTTTATCAAAGACTTTCGTCAGCCGGATAGCCTGATAGTTGCCGATCCGGTGTTGGGAGATAACGGCCGGCTGTACACTAACTTTGATATGGAGATGGTGAAAGAAATGCGCCATCTGATAACCAAAGCAGATGTGATTACTCCCAATCTGACGGAGTTATTTTATTTATTGGATGAACCCTATAAAGCAGACAACACGGATGAAGAGCTGAAAGAATATCTTCGCCTTTTGTCCGATAAAGGTCCGCAAGTGGTTATCATAACCAGTGTCCCCGTGCATGATGAACCCCATAAAACGTCTGTCTATGCTTATAACCGTCAGGGAAACCGCTACTGGAAAGTGACCTGTCCTTATCTGCCTGCACATTATCCCGGTACGGGAGATACTTTTACAAGTGTCATAACCGGCTCTTTGATGCAGGGAGACAGCTTGCCGATGGCATTAGACCGTGCCACTCAATTTATCCTGCAAGGAATCCGTGCCACTTTCGGGTATGAATATGACAATCGGGAGGGTATTCTGTTGGAGAAAGTACTTCACAATCTGGATATGCCGATACAGATGGCCAGTTATGAATTGATTTAATCTTTTACATCCACAAATTTTTGAGTTCCAGATATTTCCTTTACTTTTACCGCCGCTAAAGTAATCTGAAATAATTATATCTAATGACTCAAACACTGAAAACATCCGAACGTCTTGGAGTAGTGGATGCTCTGCGCGGATTTGCCCTTTTGGCAATTGTATTATTACATAATCTGGAGCATTATAATCTGTTTTTTATACCGGAGAATATGCCTGCATGGTTGCAAACGATTGATAAATATGCGTGGGATACCATGTTTTTCTTATTCGCCGGAAAGGCTTACGCTACTTTCTCATTGTTGTTTGGCTTTAGTTTTTACATTCAGTTTCACAATGCGGAGAAGCGTGGCATAGACTTCCGCGGACGATTTGCCTGGCGGTTGTGTTTGCTTTTCCTGTTTGCGCAGTTGCACGCTTTATTTTATAACGGGGATATTCTTTTACTCTATGCCGTAGTAGGCTTTGCATTGATACCGGTTTGCAAGCTAAAAGATAAAACGGTTTTCTGGATTGCCCTGATTCTGCTTCTTCAGCCTTATGAGTGGGGACGTGCCGTTTATGCAATGATAAATCCTGATTATGTGGCAGTGACCGGTCATTGCGTGCCTTATGCCATACGTGCGCAGGAGGCGACGCTCAACGGCAACTTCCTTGAAGTATTGCGGTCTAACATTATCGACGGACAATTATACAGTAACATCTGGCAAGTAGAAAATGGTCGTTTGTTTCAGACGGCTGCTTTATTCATGTTCGGAATGTTGCTCGGACGCCGGAAATATTTAATAAAGAATGAAGAATCCGTGTGTTTCTGGAAGAAGATGCTGATAGGCGCTATCCTTGCGTTCATTCCTCTCTATTGCCTGAAAACCTTTGTACCGGATTTACTCACTAATCCTTCCATACAAGTTCCTTATAACATAGCAGTTCCGTCTTATGCCAATTTTGCCTTTATGATTATTCTGGTTTCTATCTTCACCCTGCTTTGGTTTAAGAAAGAGAAAGGGTATAGCTGGCAAAGTTTGCTGATTCCTTACGGTCGTATGAGTCTGACGAACTACATATCCCAGTCAATTATGGGAGTTACCATCTATTATGGATTCGGATTAGCGATGTACAAATATGCCGGAGCAACGGCAAGTCTGCTTATTGCATTGCTCATCTTTACCGTTCAGTTGATATTCAGTCGTTGGTGGCTTGCCCGCCATAAACAGGGACCACTCGAATTCTTATGGCGTAAAGGAACTTGGATTTAGAGACTTTGTCCTATTCGAATTTGACGGTTATTTCCACTGATTTATTGCCATAAATCCAGTCCGGACCTTCCTGAATCAGGCGGATGGCTTCCTTGTCGGAAGATTCGCAGAGGCTCTCTTTTACTTTGATGTAGAAGGGACGCCCTTCCTTGTTAACCAGGAAAGTTAATACCACTTTCCCTTTCACTTGTGCGCACTTCTCATCCGTCGGACGAACCAGATTCTCCTTCAGGTACTTCTGATATTTGCGTTTACCAATCACGGGTTGCGGAGTAATATCTTTGTCTGCCTGCTCCTTAGCCGTCACGACAGTTGTCGACTTCTTATTTTTATTTGTTCCGTATCCCACTACCACCACTTCGTTAAGCGTTTGTTTGTTTTCGTTCATGGCAATGAGCATTGTCTGGCTGGTATCTACCGGAATTTCTACCGGATCGTATCCGATGAACTGCGCTGTCAACTGTTTTTTACCTTCCTTTTTAACCAGCGAAAACTCTCCGTTCATATTCGTAATGGTTCCGATATTTGTCCCTTTATATGCCACACTGGCCCCGATGATCGGTTCTCCTTTTTCATCGGTCACTTTTCCCTGAATAATGTTACTGTTGGGGGGAGTCACCACTTTAGCCATTCTCATTTTCTTGTCGGAAACAGACTCGGAAGTATCCATTGTTGCTGCTACCTCTTGTAATTCAGCAGTCTGCTCCAAGGCTTCCTCCATCATCGGTTCTATTACTGCGGATGCGCTCATCTCTTTCTTGTCCGCTCGCGGGGTTACAGGAGCTGCCGGAGTCGCCGGATTTGTAGGAGTTGCCGGCGTTGTAGTTTCAGGCAACTTTGCAGGAACAGACTCTTCAGCGATAAACACTTCATCTGTCATGCTCTTTTTCAGGAACAGGAAATAACTGCTGATACCGAATCCGATCACCAGACACGCAGCGATGCTCCAGGTGATGGCATAAGTGTTCTTTTTCTTTGCCGAATGAGCAGAAACCTGCATCCGCAGTTTCTCGATCCGTTGTTCGTGATTTCCCTCCACCTGGTTGTATCCATCCATAGCATCGGCCAGGAAAGGGTCTTGCATCGACTCTTTTTCCAGCCGGTGTGCCTCTTTTCCTTTGCGGAGTCCTCGTATGTAGTCCAATAGTTTCATAGGGCTTGTTTCTTAA
>DXOJ01000739.1:0-8059 GCA_019412865.1 Bacteroides sp.
GGGATATTTAATACTACAAATGTAAATGTGTCAGAATGCGGGCACAACCTCAGGTCCCTAGCCTTTGTATTGACGAGACTTCTTTAAGCTGCGGAGAATTATATACTGTTGTCACTAATCGTGCGGGACGTGGTGGCAGAGGTACACTTGTGACCATGATACGTGGCACGAAGTCTGAAGACGTCATAAAGGTGCTTGAAATGATTCATGTCTCCAAGCGCAAGACAGCCAAAGAGGTCACTTTAGATCTTTTGCCGACCATGATGCGGATCGTCTGAACGGCTTTTCCCAATGCCACTATGACAGGTTATCGGTTTCATGTACCTTAATTCCGCAATACTATTGTAAATTAAATCTTTTAAGTAGAGGTTGTGTCAAAACGCTGACACACCTCTTTTAAATGCTATTTAATGCGAAATTACAAAAATACGCATTTAGATGGAGGCAAACTGTTTGCGCCATTGGCTAGGTGACATGCCCGTTTTTTGTTTGAATATACGATAAATCCATGTGTGGGATGAGAAACCGCACTCTGTGGAAATAGCGTCAATGCTATATTCGGGGTTGGCTTTCATCATGCGAACAGCCTCATTAAAACGAATGTCGCTAAGCCAGGTTCTAAAATTGGTGTATTCTGACTGATTGAAGTATTCTGTCAGTTCGTTTTTCTTGTATCCCAACTTGGTAGCTAGCGAATAGATGTTAACTTCATAGTCCTTATAAAATCCCTCTTCACACCATTTCTTGAGGGCTAATTCTATTTCCATCTTTCTATTAGCTGTCAAGATATTTGTGCCATGAGTGTTCTTGCCGTCTTTCATGTCTTCTGCTTCCGTGACTTTTGCTTCTGCGTCATTTTCCTCAGGAATGACTTCTTTGGGTGTGATGTAATAGCCCATAGCAATGAAAGTGTGGACGAAAAAGATGACAGAGAGTAATATCAAGGGACCTATTATATATAATAAGGTATTGAAGAGGATTGCTACAGGAAGGAGTCCAGCAGCAAAGTATAGCAAAATGATGCTGGCTTGCGAATAGCGCACGTATGGAATCAAGTCGATTCCGAAATTCTCCATGAGCTTCTGCTTTCGGGCTTTTGTTTCTTTGCGAATGATAAGAATAAAATATGCCATGCTAGCCACAAAAAGACCGAGCATCACATAGAGCATATTGCCAATGTGTAAACTTTGACTTTTGAACATGCCAATGACGAAAACTATGGCGATGAGTATGTATGCCATCATACCACGTAAACAATACCGTCGCACTTTGTTGCCTGTGCTCTCTATGTTGATTATGGAGAGAGTGATGGCAAATGCCACTGGAGTATAGAACAATATGTTGAATGCTGCGCCCACATCGGTACCTTGTGCACGGAGTCCATGAATCATCTGTAAGAGGTAGTGGACGGAGAAGAATAGCATGGATGCAACGAGAATCCATCTTGATATTTCGTAGCGCCACACCTTCCATCTCACCTGCAAACTTGCCATGGCTAATTGCAATGCTAGCATGGCTGTAATGACGCAACATACAAGTTGTAATATGAATAACGATTTCATAGTATTGTTATTACCTTAATTCCGCAACACTATAAATTTTAACTTTTATAATATCCTGAACAACAAAAAGTTCTTGGACAAGCCAAGCGGCAAAGCCGAGCGGCTCAGGATTTTGTCATGTCAAAGGATTCACTTAACTTAGTGTTGCAAAAATAGTCAAACAAAACCTCATCAAGCATGGTAAAAGTACAAATAAAATCCGAGAAACTCACATCTTTTGGTGGTATATTTCCAATTATGGAGAAATTCGACAGGATGTTGTCTTGTACAATAGACTCTACTTTAGGTTTGCGTAGCAAAGTGTATGGCTATCAATATAGCGAGATAATACGTTCTCTGATGTGCGTATATTTCTGTGGAGGGTCATGTGTCGAAGACGTGACCTCACACCTTATGGAAGCACTTTGCTTGCATCCACCCCTCCGTACATGCAGCGCAGACACAATACTTAGGGCCATTCGTGAATTGACCACACCGAATCTGACCTACAGGTCTGATTCGGGCAAAAGCTACGACTTCAACGTGGCTTCCGACCTTAACAATCTGCTTGTCAATGCATTGCTGGCAACTGGACAGTTGCTGCCAGACAATGAATATGACTTTGATTTTGACCACCAGTTCATTGAGACGGAGAAATTTGACGCAAAAATAACCTACAAGAAGTTTACCGGTTACAGTCCAGGAATAGCAACGGTCGGCGATGTCATCGTCGGGATAGAGAACCGCGACGGCAATACCAATGTCCGTTTCCATCAGGAAGACACTCTAAAACGTATTTTTGAGCGTTTGGAGAATGCCAGAATACATATAAACCGTGCGAGGATGGATTGTGGCTCATGCTCTGAGGCTATGGTGGAAATGGTGGAGAAGCACAGTCGGCATTTTTATATCCGCGCAAACAGGTGTGTATCGTTGTATGACGATATCTTTGCCTTGCGCGGATGGAAGACCGAATACATAAACGGTCACGAGTTTGAGATATGCTCCATCATTGCAGAGAAATGGGTCGGCAAAGCGTACCGCCTTGTCATACAGCGGCAAAGAAGCATCAACAAGGAACTCGACCTGTGGGAAGGGGAATATACATACAGATGCATACTGACAAATGACTATACTTCGACAGACCGTGACATCGTGGAGTATTACAACAAGCGTGGCGGTGCTGAGCGTGTATTGGACGACATGAACAACGGCTTTGGCTGGAAACGGCTGCCAAAATCGTTCATGGCGGAAAACACGGTGTTCCTGCTTCTGACCGCTTTAATACGAAACTTTTACAGACACCTCATATCTGACGCAAACATGAAGAGCTTTGGACTTAAACGCACAAGCAGAATCAAAACTTTTGTATTCAAGTATGTTTCTGTCCCTGCAAAATGGATTAAGACTGCAAGACAGCACATACTGAACATATACACAAGCAATGATGCATACATGATGGCCTTCAAATTTGATTTTGGGTAGCCTCAAATCTTCGTGGCCTTTTGCGTATTGCCTCAAGTCGCATCATGGGGTAAGGGGATTTTGTCTCTTGCGACTGCACCATTAGGGTTCTTTACGAAAACGAGTCGTTTTAGAGAGGTATCTGCAACCCCAGATATCAAAAATATTACAGGTTGCGGATTTTAGGATGTACAAAAGCTCTTTTATGAGGCAATTGATGAACTCAGGATTACTTATCGCTGAAGGGCACGGGATTTGGAGAGCGGAGAGCGATGAAATTCAGTGGCGCAGAGAGTAAAATAATAAAAAAGTTGGATTTTTATTGACGCGAATCAATTCTTTTAGTATTTTTGCCTTGTCTTTTACCAAAAAAGATTAATAACAGTAAGCGTTAGGCATTATCCATGTTCAGGAAATCCCCAATTTCAAGACAACAATTGGATAATACATCAGGTGTCCCTATGCACTATTATATCTTGTTAGCATATATAGGCGTGGGGCTTTGTGTATTATATGTTGTTGAGTATGGGGATACTTCTGAACGGTAATACCAAAGTTCCCACGCTTAACTTTATATAAACACAACTTCAGGGAACAGAGTTGTCATATAATCGCATTATGAAAGCAATTTGTTTCAAAACCGGACAGGTCCTGCCTTCCGTTTTCATTCCTCTGTCTGTTACTGTCTTTAGTGGAATTCTCTGCCTTTTTGTTTCCATTCCTGCCCCTTTTCGGGACTTGCGGCTATTATTACACAAATTACATGCCAAACAGTTTCTCTGAATCCATTTATGGCATTCAATAATCCCCCTGGACATACAGAAGAGGAACTTTGGCAACAAATACTCTCCCTGTCAAGGGAATTGCAGGAATGCAGGGCCTGCCTGCACTATCATAATACGCTGGATTACATATACGACAAGATCAACATGATAGAGAAAGAACTGGATATCTTGTTGAGAATGTTGTAGGGATCTTGTGACAAAAAGGCATGATAATTATACATTTTTATGACTATTTGTCTCGCAAGCATTAAAATTCATTTTACAACTCCATAAGAGTCCGATTTACAGATGCTATCACATAAATTCATGATTATTGCAGGATATGAATTACGATTTATTTTGTCTAATTTCAAATATCAGAACAGCCATGGATAAACGAATTGAATATGCGATGAACACATTGATCAATACAGAAATCTGGTCAACTAACCTGTACCTGTCATTGCAGGTCTATTTTGAGGGGCAGCAACTTCCGATATTGGCCTCATGGCTAAGTGCACAGGCACAGGACAATATGGGCAAGGTCTATCAGATGATGAACCGCATCTATCATGAAGGAGGTGCTGTAACCATCCATGAAATCAGGCGCGACATCCGGCAATGGCCGACACCGCTGGCTGCCTTGAACACCCTGCTTGAACATGAACAATATATATCCCGTCAGATATCCGAACTTCACGTACTATGCCAGAATACGGATTCATCCATCCATTCTTTCATCAAGGGGCTGTACACAAAACGGATATATGTAAGTACGGTGTTTATGGAATTGTTGCGTATCCTGGCCATGGAATATGAACGCAGGCTGCCCTGCTTCATATGATGTGTCAAATCGTGTAACCTGACCGGAGTTTATTGTTCACAGAGAAAATAATGGTCTAAAAATAAAACAAGTATCATCCTATGGATATATTCGCATACTCAATGTTGTGTTTCACTTCGTTGTTCACATTGATGGACCCCCTCGGAGTGATGCCGGTTTTCCTGCAGATGACCGAGGGCATGAGTGCCGGAGAACGCCGGAGCATCGCCTTAAAATCCTGCGCCCTCACGTTCGTCATACTGGTACTTTTCACCTTGTGCGGCAGGTTCCTGTTCCATTTTTTCGGGATCTCGACCAATGGTTTCCGGATTGCGGGAGGTATCATCATCTTTAAAATCGGATATGACATGCTGCAGGCACACTTCACCCATGTGAAACTGAACGAGAACGAGAAAAAAGAATATTCCAGGAACATCACCGTCACGCCTCTTGCCGTTCCGATGCTGTGCGGTCCGGGTGTAATTTCAAGCGGCATAACACTGATGGAAGATGCCCCTGAGCATATTTTCAAAATTGCACTGGTTTGCGTGATCGCCCTAGTCTGTCTCCTCTCTTTCATTATCCTTTGCGTGTCAACGCGGCTTTTGAAAATTCTTGGAGAAACCGGAAATAATGTGATGATGAGACTGATGGGGCTTATTCTGATGGTCATCGCCGTGGAATGTTTCATAAACGGGATGCAACCTGTCCTGACAGATATTTTGAGACAAGCACACGCTTGCCCCTGAATATGAAAAATAAAAAATAGTACCAACATTAAAAATTAGATTCATTATGACCGAGAATTTACAAAAGGCCCTGAACGGGCAGATTACTGCGGAATTATGGTCGGCCAAGATGTATCTTTCAATGTCCTTCTATCTGGAAAAGGAAGGTTTTTCCGGCATGGCCCGCTGGATGCGCAAGCAATCGGCGGAAGAGACAGGACACGCATGTGCCATCGCCGAATATATGGCCAAACGTGAGGCGGAGGCAAAAGTGGACAAGGTCGATGTGGTTCCACAGGGTTGGGGCAGTCCCACCGAAGTCTTTGAACATGCCTTGGAACACGAGAGACATGTTTCCAGATTGATTGACGAACTGGTACATCTGGCTTCCGAGGAGAAAGACAATGCCACCCGTGATTTTCTTTGGGGATTTGTCAGGGAGCAGGTGGAGGAAGAGGCGAATTTCCTGAACATCGTAAACCTGATGAAGAAAGCCGGAGAGAGCGGCATCCTTTTCATGGATGCAAAACTGGGGGAACGCCAGTCCTGATTTGGAATAAAAAAACGACTGACATGAGCACGATTATTGATTTGTTGGGAACGCAGGCAGGATACTACCTGGACCATGTATGCAAGACAATAGACAAGAAACTCATCCATATCCCCGAGCCGAATATGATAGACAAGGCATGGGTGGATTCCGACAGGAATATACGCACCTTGGAGAGCCTGCAAGCCCTGTACGGGCACGGGCGTCTGGCCAATACCGGGTATGTCTCCATCCTGCCGGTGGATCAGGGGATAGAACATTCTGCCGGAGCATCCTTTGCACCCAATCCTCTTTACTTCGATCCCGGGAACATTGTGAAACTCGCTATCGAGGGAGGATGCAACGCCGTGGCATCCACATTCGGAGTTCTGGGAGCTGTGGCACGTAAGTACGCCCATAAGATTCCTTTCATCGTGAAGTTGAACCATAACGAGCTGCTGACTTATCCGAACAGTTATGACCAGGTCATGTTCGGTACAGTGAAGGAGGCATGGAACATGGGTGCCGTTGCCGTGGGGGCAACTATCTATTTCGGTTCGGAACAAAGCCGCCGCCAGATTGTGGAGGTCTCACAGGCGTTTGAATATGCCCATGAGTTGGGGATGGCCACGGTATTGTGGTGTTATCTGAGAAACAGCAGTTTTAAGAAAGACGGGATTGACTATCATGCGGCAGCAGATCTGACAGGGCAGGCCAACCATATCGGGGTCACCATCAAGGCTGATATCGTGAAGCAGAAGCTGCCGTCCAACAATGGAGGTTTTAAAGCCATCGGATTCGGTAAGACCGACGGGCGTATGTATACGGAACTGGTCTCCGACCATCCGATAGACCTCTGCCGCTACCAGGTGGCCAACGGGTATATGGGAAGGGTTGGCCTGATCAATTCGGGGGGCGAGTCCCATGGGACATCTGACCTGCATGATGCCGTCGTAACCGCAGTGGTGAACAAACGTGCCGGAGGTATGGGACTTATCTGTGGGAGAAAAGCCTTCCAGAAGACGATGAAAGACGGGGTCTCGCTTCTGAACACCATTCAGGATGTCTATCTGGATCCTTCGATAACCGTTGCATAAAAACTATATGGCATGAAAAGGATCGTATTGTTGAGACATGGCGAGAGCCTATGGAACAAGGAAAACCGCTTTACCGGTTGGACCGATGTAGACCTGAGTGATAAGGGGATCGCAGAAGCCTGTAAAGCCGGTGATATGCTGAAAGAAGCGGGATTCTCTTTTGAGGCGGCTTACACATCCTATCTGAAACGGGCTGTGAAAACGTTGAATTGTGTTCTGGACCGTCTCAATGAAGACTGGATCCCGGTGGAGAAAAGCTGGAGGTTGAACGAGAAACACTACGGCATACTTCAGGGACTTAACAAAAGGGAGACAGCAGACAAATATGGCGAGGAACAAGTCCATATCTGGCGGAGAAGTTACGGCGTGTCGCCGGAGCCGGTGAAGGAAGACGATCCCCGCTATCCGGGGAACGACACCCGTTACGCCGGTGTTCCCGAAATGGAACTGCCACGGACTGAATCCCTGAAGGATGCCGTCATGCGTGTCATGCCCTATTGGGAATGTGTCATCCTACCCACATTGATGCATAGGGACAACCTGCTTGTCGTTGCCCATGGAAACAGTCTGCGCGGGATAGTCAAGCATCTCAAGAATATTTCCGATACGGACATATCCCTCTTGAACCTGCCCACGGCAGTACCTTATGTATTCGAATTTGATGAACGGCCGGTGCTTGTCAGGGACTATTTCCTCGGAGACCAGGAGGAGATACGGAGACGGACGGAGGCTGTAGCCGAACAAGGTATGATCAGACGATAAGAGTCAGTCAATCAGACTGATTTGTATTGTCTTTTTGAATATTTTATTTATTAACAATTTAAAAAAGGAGGTAAAAATGGTACCTGTAAAAACAAATTCAAACTGGTTGCCGAGTATTTTTAACGATTTCTTCGAGAATGAGTGGCTGGCAAAAACGGGAGTTACGGCTCCTGCCATCAATGTCATTGAGAATGACAAGGACTACAAGGTTGAAATGGCGGCTCCCGGAATGACGAAGGATGATTTCAAGGTGAATGTTGACGAAAACAACAACCTGACAATCTGCATGGAAAAGAAAGAAGAGAAGAAGGAGGAGAAGAAAGACAAGAAGTATCTCCGCCGCGAATTCTC
>DXOJ01000739.1:8069-8891 GCA_019412865.1 Bacteroides sp.
GGATAAGATTTCCGCAAAAGTCGAACACGGGATCCTGTCCATTGAAATCCCGAAAGTGAAGGAGGAAGAAAAACAAAAAACTTCCAAGGCTATCGAGGTTAAATAATTCCATATCTGGAATGGTGTAAGGCCGGACAGGCTTTTCCTGTCCGGAGAGCCGTCCGGCCTTTAACAGGCACTTCCGGAACAGGGAACCGGCACAACCGATGAAGGAATTCAATTTTGAAAAAGAGCTGCTTAGCGTACAGGACGAACTGTTCCGTTTCGCGTACAAACTGACAGCGGACAGGGAGAAGGCGGAAGATCTGCTGCAGGATACCCTGCTCAAGGCAATGCTTCACAAAGAAAGTTACAACAAGAACACAAATTTCAAAGGGTGGCTGTTTATCATCATGCGTAACACGTTTATCAACGGTTACCGGGCGGAGGTCGGTCATACCCGTCTGTACATATCCTCCGATCCTGCATATTATTCGCGGATCATGGACGAGTCCCGTACAGAGGAGGTGGACAGGAACTATGACCTGGAAAAGATACGTAATGCCATCAAAAGTATACCGGAGTCGCATTTCATACCTTTTGAGATGTACCTGTCAGGGTTCAAATACCGTGAGATAGCGGAAAGAACCGGTGTGAGTTTGGGAACCATAAAGAGCCGTATTTTTCACTGCCGGAAAAAACTGAAAGCTATATTGGCAGAATGAAACAAAACAAGAACTGAGATAGATGAAAAAAGATGAATATATAGGAATCCTTACTTCCGGAGGGGACGCTTCCGGAATGAATGCGGCAATCCGTGCCGTGACCCGTACCGCCATTTTC
>DXOJ01000739.1:8901-13589 GCA_019412865.1 Bacteroides sp.
TTCAAAGTCAAAGGAATTTACAGAGGGTACGAAGGCCTGATAGCGGGCGAGTCCAGGGAACTTACGACCGAGGATGTGAGCAGCATCATCCAGCGTGGGGGAACCATCCTGAAAACGGCACGTTCCGAAGCGTTCACCACCCCGGAAGGACGCAGAGAGGCATACGATACCATGAGGAAAGAAAAAATCGGGGCGCTGGTAGTCATCGGGGGCGACGGCTCACTGACTGGAGCCCGCATATTTGCCGAGGAATACCCTGTCACGTGCATAGGACTGCCCGGTACCATCGACAATGACCTGTACGGTACCGATTTTACAATCGGATATGATACGGCCCTGAACACCATTGTGGAGTGTGTGGACAAAATCCGGGATACAGCCACCTCGCACGACCGAATTTTCTTTGTCGAGGTGATGGGACGCGACGCCGGTTTCCTCGCCCAGAACAGCGCAATAGCCTCGGGAGCCGAGGCCGCCATTATTCCGGAAGACCGGACGGATGCGGATCAGCTGGAGACTTTTATCGGACGCGGATTCCGGAAGACCAAGAACAGCAGCATCGTCATCGTGACGGAAAGCCCGGGCAATAAGAATGGCGGAGCCATGCACTATGCCGACCGGGTAAAAAGGGAATACCCCGGATATGATGTCAGGGTCTCTATCCTGGGACATCTACAACGGGGAGGAGCGCCAAGTGCCAACGACCGCATATTGGCCAGCCGGCTGGGTGAGGCCGCCATACAGGCCCTGATGGAGGACCAGCACAATATCATGGTAGGCATACATAACAATGAGATTGTCTATGTTCCTTTTGACCAGGCTATCAAGAACGACAAGCCCATTGACAAAAACCTGATCCGTGTCCTTAACGAGTTGTCCATATAAAATGTTACTCCTATGTCGGAAGTTGCCCCTTTAATATCAGACCTTGCCACTATCTTGATTATAGCCGGTATCATAACCGTCATTTTCAAATGGCTGGGACAGCCGGTCATAGTGGGATATATTGTGGCCGGTATTATGGCAGGTCCTTCCATTTCCCTATTCCCGACTGTTTCCGACCAGGCCAATATCAAGATATGGGCGGATATCGGTGTTATTTTCCTCCTGTTCGCCATAGGACTGGATTTCTCGTTCAGAAAGCTGATAAGTGTGGGAGCCTCGGCCATATTCTCCACTGTTATCATCGTCTGCGGCATGATGTTCCTGGGATATACGGCAGGCAATGCGATGGGCTTCTCACACACGAGCTGTATCTTTCTGGGCGGAATGCTGTCCATGTCCTCCACCGCCATCGTATTCAAAGCATTCAGTGACATGGGGCTTCTCGATCAGAAATTTACCGGTATTGTCCTGGGGATACTAATCATTGAGGACGTGGTGGCGGTAATCATGATGGTGGTCCTCTCCACATTGGCTGTAGGCAAGCATTTTGAAGGCTTCGAAATGCTGGAGAGCATATTGAAACTTGCGGCCTTTCTTATTTTCTGGTCAGCATTGGGAATCTATCTGATTCCTACCCTTCTGAAAAGATTGAACCGCTTTATTAGCAATGAAATACTGTTGACAACCTCCCTGGGACTATGCCTGGGAATGGTGATGATAGCGACAAAGGCGGGATTCTCCGCCGCGCTGGGTGCGTTCGTCATGGGATCCCTGCTGGCAGAAACAGATAAAGCGGAAGAAATCGCACATATCGTGCAACCGGTAAAGGACCTGTTCGCCTCCGTTTTCTTCGTATCAGTGGGAATGATGATCGACCCTGCCATGATATGGGAATATGCCGTTCCTGTTTTTATCCTGACGGCACTGGTCCTATGCGGGCAGGTCCTGTTCGGGAGTTTCGGCGTGTTGCTTTCCGGACAACCGCTAAAGATTGCGATACAAGCCGGCTTTTCCCTGGCACAAGTGGGTGAGTTTGCGTTCATCATCGCTTCGTTAGGAATCAGTCTGAATGTAATGGACAAATACCTTTATCCGGTCATAGTGGCAGTATCGGTCATCACCACTTTCCTTACTCCTTATATGATAAGACTGTCGGATCCCGTCTACTGTTTTGCAGACAGGCACTTGCCACAATTCCTGAAAGATTACCTGACGCATTATTCTTCTGGAACAATGACCACAAGACATCAAGGCTCCTGGCACAAGCTCATCAGGTCCATGTTGGTATCCGTCACCCTTTATCTGGTGGTATGCCTGTTTTTCATAGCGCTGTTCTTCTCCTATGCGTATCCTCTGGTAATGGGACGTATTCCGGGGATGAAAGGAAGCCTGCTGAGCTTCGTTCTTGTCCTCCTTATCATATCCCCGTTTTTGTGCGCCATCATCATGAAGAAAAACAATTCCGTCGAATTCCGCAAACTTTGGGCGGACAACAGGTTCAACAGGGGGCTGCTGGTATCAATGATAGTGATCAAGGTGTTGATCTGTATCATTATCGTAATGGGTATCATCATCCGTCTTTTCAATGTCGCTTTGGGGTCAGGACTGATATTATCTTTCCTGATCATTGTCGTTATCTATTTTTCCAAGCGGATACGGAAACGATCGCTAAGTATGGAAAAACAGTTCCTCGAGAATTTCCAGGGTACAGCCGGGACATTTCCACAGGAAGAACCGGAAACAGGAGAAACCTCCACAGAAAAAAATCATGAACTATCAAATAAGTAAAATGTTATGGAATATTCAAGTTATCATGTAAACGTCCCACAATGGAGGGAGATTACAGTCGGTTCACACCTTCCGGCAGAATTGCGGAGATTTGCGGAGATGGCACATAATCTTTGGTGGACCTGGAACGAGGATGCGAAGAGTTTATATAGTGGTTTGAACCCGGAACTATGGGAAGAGGCGGAACAGAATCCGGTACTGTTTCTGGAACGGATGGATTATGAAGAGCTGGAGGCACTGACACATGACGGAAACTTCATGCGTAAGATGGAAAACGTATATTCCACTTTTAAGGCGTATCTTGATGTGGAGCCGGACCACAGCCGTCCGTCAGTTGCCTATTTCAGCATGGAATATGGTCTGGACAGGGTTCTTAAAATCTATTCCGGCGGTCTGGGCATATTGGCAGGTGACTATCTGAAGGAAGCTTCGGACAGTAACGTAGACCTCTGCGCTGTAGGGCTTTTATATCGTTATGGCTATTTTGACCAGGCTCTGGCGATGGACGGGCAGCAACAGGTTCATTATGACCCACAGAATTTCGGGCAGCTTCCGATAGAGAAAGTGATGCAGCCTGACGGGCGACAACTGGTAATCCATGTTCCCTATGCCGACAGTTTCACGGTCCATGCCAATGTATGGAAGGCCAATGTGGGACGTGTTTCCCTCTACCTGCTGGATACGGACAATGAACTGAACAGCGAGTTCGACCGTCCGATTACCCATCACCTGTATGGCGGTGACTGGGAAAACCGGCTCAAGCAGGAAATACTGCTCGGCATCGGAGGAATGATGACATTAAAAGTATTGGGCATCGAGAAAGATGTATATCACTGCAACGAGGGGCATGCCGCACTGATCAATATCCAGCGGTTATGCGACTATATATCCGAAGGCCTGGACTTCGGACAAGCCATGGAACTGGTTAGGGCTTCCTCGCTTTACACTGTGCATACACCTGTGCCTGCCGGCCATGACTATTTCGATGAGGGGCTTTTCAATAAATATATGAAAGGATATCCTGATAAGCTGGGCATTACGTGGGACGAGTTGATGAACCTCGGACGGCAAACTCCGGGCAACAAGGGAGAACGTTTCTGCATGTCGGTATTCGCCTGCAAAACCAGCCAGGCGGTAAACGGTGTCAGCAAGCTGCACAAGTCCGTTTCACAGCAGATGTTCGCGCCTCTCTGGAAAGGCTATTTCCCGGAAGAGAACCATGTGGGCTATGTGACGAATGGCGTACACTTTCCCACTTGGTGTACGGCGGAGTGGAAAAAGCTGTTTAAGGACAATTTCGATGAGAATTTCATGAACGACCAGTCCAATCAGGAAATATGGAAAGGCGTTTATAATATACCCGATGAAGAGATATGGAACATGCGGAAAAGGTTGAAAACCAAACTGATATCCTACATCAAGTGGAAATGCGGCCGGGACTGGCTCAAAAGCCAGGTTGACCCGGCATTGGGTGTCTCCATTTTCGAGAAGTTTAATCCGAATGCTCTTCTTGTCGGCTTCGGAAGGCGCTTTGCAACTTACAAAAGAGCTCATCTTTTGTTTACCGATTTGGATCGTCTGGCGCGGATTGTGAACAATCAGGAACATCCCATACAGTTTGTCTTTGCAGGAAAAGCCCATCCAAACGACACTGCCGGGCAAGGGCTCATCAAGCAGATTGTGGAGATATCCCGCCGTCCTGAATTCTTGGGTAAAATCATCTTCCTTGAGAATTATGACATGGACCTGGCACGGCATCTTATTTCTGGGGTTGACATCTGGATGAATACTCCCACCCGTCTTGCGGAGGCTTCCGGAACTTCCGGTGAGAAGGCTCTGATGAACGGCGTACTCAACTTCTCCGTGCTGGACGGTTGGTGGTACGAAGGCTACCGCAAGGAGGCGGGATGGGCCATCACCGACAAGGCCACCTATCAGGATGAACAGTACCAGAACCAACTGGATGCGGAAACAATTTATTTCCTGCTGGAACATAATATCCTGCCGTTATATTA
>DXOJ01000739.1:13599-23531 GCA_019412865.1 Bacteroides sp.
CCTGGGTCAAGTACATCAAGAACTCGGTTGCGCAAATAGCTCCCCGCTTCACGATGAAAAGACAGCTGGATGACTACTATGACGGATTTTACAACAAGTTGTCGGAACACTTTCATGTTTTGGCGGCGGACAATTATGCAAAGGCGAAAACGCTTGCCGGCTGGAAGGCAGCTGTCGACAGCAGATGGAATGCCGTGGAAATCGTTTCCGTGAATGCGGGAAAAGGATTGGACGCCACGGTGGAGGCTGGTAAGGAATACGAGATGACGGTCGTCATTGACGAGAAAGGGCTGGACAACGCGATCGGATTGGAATCGGTCATTATACGGCATGAGGAGAATGAGGATCGCATCCATGAGGTCATTCCTTTTTCTTTGACATCCAAAGACGGAAACCTATACACTTTCAAGGCAATAACCAGAATGTTCAGCGCTGGAAGCTTCAAACAGGCATTCAGAATGTATCCCAACCATCCCCTGTTACCTCACCGGCAAGATTTTTGTTATGTACGATGGTTCTGAACGGACATGAATAAGCAAGAGTTACTGACAAATGGACGGTGTAAGAAGAAGGCGGACCGAGAAACCGTCTGGCCGGTTGTCATCATGAACTTCACCGGTGTGTATGCCCATGAGGTATTTGCACGGAACAATCAGTTCATTTGGCTAGACTGCCGTCACCTTTCTGGAACGAGAGGTTACTGTGACAAGGAGGGGATACGAAAATTGAAGCGGGTGATTGCCGGTTATCCAGCGGAAGGTATCCATTTCATTGATTCGGGCAATTATCATTACCTGACCAAATTATGGACAGACAAACTTCGAGTTCCGTTCTCTCTGATTGTATTCGACCATCACCCCGACATGCAGCCTCCCTTGTTCAAGGGCATGCTTTCTTGTGGGAGCTGGGTAAAAGACATGTTAGACTGGAATATGCTTTGCAAGAAAGTGGTGATAGTCGGTGCATCGGACAAACTGATACGCACCGTACCGGAAGAATACGGACAACGAGTCAGTTTTTATAGCGAAGCGACGTTAGCTCACGAGAAGGGCTGGCGCAATTTCTCCTCTGCGTATATTGAAGGACCGGTTTACTTGTCCATAGACAAGGATGTCCTGAACCCGGCATCCGCAGTAACAGACTGGGATCAAGGGTCTTTCAGCCTGCAGGAACTGGAGGAATTACTGGCAATTGTCCTTCGAAAGGAACGTGTAGTCGGCATTGATATCTGCGGGGAATGCTCCGCAACGCTTACTTTGTTTGAGGAGAGGCGGGAAGCCACCGTGGACAGCCGGGCGAACAAGGAGCTGCTCAAACTCATACAGTCATTCTCCTGTTTTTTATAAAGCTGTTGGATATTGTTAATTATATTATCACATAAACCATATTTTATTATTATGATGAAAACAATTGTTCGTAAAATCGGTCTGGTTGCACACGATGCAATGAAAAAGGACATGATAGAATGGGTTCTTTGGAACTCGGAACGTCTGATAGGGCATAAGTTCTATTGTACGGGAACCACCGGTACACTCATTAAAAAAGCGCTCGAAGAGAAACATCCTGAAACAGAATGGGATATCACGATTCTGAAATCCGGTCCTTTAGGTGGTGACCAGCAAATGGGCTCACGTATTGTGGAAGGAGAGATTGATTATTTGTTCTTTTTCACGGATCCGATGACATTGCAGCCACATGACACGGATGTAAAGGCACTGACCCGGCTGGCGGGAGTTGAAAATATAGTTTTCTGTTGTAACCGTTCGACAGCGGACCATATTATTTCCAGTCCTTTGTTTCTTGACCCGACCTACAAACGGATTCATCCAGACTATACCAATTATACACAACGCTTTGAAAACAAAGAAATTGTATCGGAAGCAGTAGAACGGGTGAAGAAACGGATGAGCCGAAATGAAAACAATATGATCGAATGAGAATGTAATGTCCAATAAAGGGGATGTGATATGTTTCAGTCATAAAAAGCAGGTTCCTATCCTTTCTGTGAGTATAAAAAAAGATTAAAAGATCAACTGTGTGATAGCAAACTTGCGAGGTATCCTCAAATGGTTTGAAACAGTAATAAACTTTTATCATAAGTTTCTATTATTCCCTTTTATATGAGCGAACACGCCTTTTTGTAGGATTCAATATAAGAATGAAGACTTCCATGTGGTTGAAACTTAAAATCCTTTTAGGATATGTCATACTGCTTCTCCTGCTCGTCCTGACCATTCATATCTTCCGCAAGGAACAGACGAGGCGGAACAGCCTGCGACAGGATGAGCATGAACTGGCCTGTATCCGGCATCTGGCCGGAGAAACATACGCGGGCTTGCTGGGACTGGCCACTTACGGTGAAACAGCCAGCGTCTGGGATGAAAGCGACCTTGGACTCTACCACACAAAAAAAGACAGTGTCTGTAACATGTTGCAGACACTGAAAAGGTATGTGAAGTCTCCCGAACAACAGTCGCGCATAGATTCGTTATGCCTGCTGCTGGAAAGAAAGGAACTGTTGTTAGACACGGTCATGGACACGTTCGGGCGTCTGCGCAAGACCGGCGAGATCGTGAACAGCAAGATTCCGGCAATCGTGTCCCATATCCAGCAGGCGGATGTCCTTCCTGCCGAGAAAAAGAAGGAGGAGGAAACTCCGAAGAAGGGTTTCTGGTCATTCATCAGGCCCGGGAGGAAAAAATCGGCCTATCTGCAGCAGAAGGAACAGCTGGAACGCCAGCGACAGTCCATTGGTAAACATCAGGGTACCACATCTGTCACGAGCATGCTGCACTCCCTTGACAGGGAGGTGACCGACATGCAGAAAGCCGAACGGGAAAGGCTGCTGGAACAGATGGACCTCCTGTACAGTAACAACACGGACCTGAACCACAGGCTACACCGGATTGTCAGGGACTTTGAGGCGGATGCTGGAATACGGCTTGATGAGCGTTACAGGCAATTCATTTCCACACGCGACCGCTCGTTCCATACGGTCTCTCTGCTGGCTGTCCTCATCTCGTTGCTGACCGTCCTCCTGTATCTTATCATCCACCGGGATCTGAACAGGATAAACCAGTATCAGCGTCAGCTGGAAGCCTCCAATCGTGAGAACACGGAGCTCCTACAATCCAGAAAACGCATGATGCTCACCATCGCTCATGACCTTCGTGCGCCACTGGCTACTATCAAAGGATGCGCCGAACTGCTCCCCGGGGAAGAAAAGAAGAGCCGCAAGGACGAGTATGCGGAAAATATACTCCATTCTTCCGATTACATGATCGGGCTGGTCAATACGCTGATCGGATTCTACCTGCTGGATACCGGCAGGAACAAACCCATCCTTTCGATTTTCCGGCTGGAGACCCTTTTCAGCGAAACAGCCCGGAACTACGGTTCGCTGGCCAAAAAGAAAAAGCTGCGGCTGACAACCGCCTTTTCCGGTCTGGATGTGGTAGTAAGCGGTGACCGTTCCCAGCTCCAGCAAATCCTGAACAATCTGCTTTCCAACGCCATTAAATTCACCCGGCAAGGTGAAATCCGCCTGCAAGCGGAATACCGGAATAAAGAATTGCATTTCTCGGTACAGGACACCGGTACCGGGATGACGGAGGAAGAAACAACCCGGATATTCACAGCTTTTGAACGGTTGGACAATGCCCGTAATGTTCCCGGTTTCGGATTGGGGCTGGCCATTGCAAGCAGGCTGGTCTCCGGGATGCAGGGAAGCCTTACCGTAAAAAGCAAACCGGGTGAAGGCAGCACGTTTACCGCATTCCTGCCACTCCTTGAGGCGGATGAATCCACCCAGATGGATGAGACACGCATCGCTACTGATTATCATCTGGATGGAATCAACGTACTGGTCATTGATGACGACCGGATGCAACTGAACATTACCAAAGAGATGTTTAACCGTAACGGAGTGCGGTGCGACTGCTGCCAGACCAGCCGTGAACTGGTTACCCGGCTACGGTCACAAAGATATGACCTGCTGCTGACGGATATACAGATGCCTGAAACGGACGGCTACGGAATACTTGAACTGCTCCGGGCATCCAATATGGAGAACGCAAAGACAATCCCCGTCATAGCGGTAACGGCACGGGTGGATGATGACAACGAGTATCTGTCGGGCGGCTTTTCGGGCTGCATCCATAAACCATTCTCTATGGAAGAACTGATAAATACAGTGGCACAAGTGATAGGAGAAAAAGACAGAAAGGAGTATGCTCCCGATTTCTCACTCATCCTTTCAGGAGAGGACAACAGGGAGGAAATGCTCGCCCTGTTTATCGAAGAGAGCCGGAAAGACCTTGCCGCATTAACCGCTGCCTTAGACCGACAAGACAAGGAGGCCGCCGCCTCCATCCTGCATAAGAACCTGCCCCTATGGGAAACCGTCCGTCTGGATTTCCCCTTGTCTCATTTACGGGAACTGGTGACAGAACCTGCGACAGAGTGGACCAATAGACAATCCATGGAAATGCGGGACATCATCCGGGCAGTGGAAAAACTGATAGTATACGCTGAAAAATACGGGAGGAAAGCCTATGAAAACAATCCTGATTATTGAAGATGATATTGTGTTCAGCCGTAGCATCAGCAACTGGCTGGTGAAAAAAGGGATGAAAACCGAATGCGTGGCAACCCTTGCGAATGCCCGTAAAGCCATCGGGCAAAAGGAGTTCGACCTAATACTGGCAGACCTGCGCCTGCCGGACGGAAATAGCACCTCGCTCCTGAAATGGATGAATGAGAAGTACTACTCTATCCCTTTTCTGATCATGACCAACTACGGACAGGTGGAGAATGCGGTGACAACCATGCAACTGGGAGCCATCAACTACCTGTGTAAGCCTGTGCAGCCAGACAATCTCCTGGCTCTGATAACGGAGATACTGGATAAAAACGATAATGAACAGGAGTTCTACCGAGGTGAAAGCCCCAAAGCCCATGAGATGTACCGTCTGATAGAGATGATTGCCTGTGCCGACATCTCCGTTCTGCTCCGTGGGGCTTCCGGCACCGGGAAGGAGCACATTGCAGCCGAGATACATGCCCGGAGCCATCGGAAGAACAAGCCGTATCTGGCTATCGACTGCGGGGCCATTTCCGATGAGCTTGCCGCCTCCGAGTTTTTCGGTCATCAGAAGGGAGCCTTTACCGGTGCGGAAAGCGACAAGGTCGGATTGTTCCGTGCCGTTAACGGAGGGACATTGTTTCTGGACGAGATAGGCAACCTTTCCTATAAGACACAGATGCTCCTGCTCAGGGCCTTGCAAGAGAAACGCTGCAAGCCGGTAGGTTCCACGAAAGAATACTCTTTTGATATCCGGCTGGTTGCCGCCACCAATGAGAATCTGGAAAAAGCCATCGGAGAAGGACGCTTCCGGGAAGACCTGTTCCACCGGCTCAATGAGTTCACTCTGCGGATTCCTACACTGGCAGAATGCCGGGAAGACATCCTTCCTCTGGCTTATTTTTTCTTGAAACTCACTTGCGCCAAGGCCCATAAATCGTTTCGTGGCTTTGACCGGCTGGCAGAGGCGGCACTGCTGGAATATCCCTGGCCGGGGAATATCCGTGAACTGAAGAATGTAATAGGTCGAGCCGTACTCATCTGCCAAGAGCAATGGATTTCCGTTTCAGACCTGAACCTTGAAATCTCCCTTCCTAAAGAAGAAGAAACGCAGTGGACGGAAGAAGAAAAAGAAAAGGCGTTGCTTCTCCAGACCCTTGAAAAGACGGGTGACAACCGTTCCAAGGCGGCCCGGTTGCTCAATATCAGCCGGACTACCCTGTATGAGAAACTAAGGAAATACCATATCATCGACTGACCGGAGGATAACCCGAAGCAAATGAGGTTTACAAAAGTGTAAGCCGTCCTAACATTCTTGTCAAGGACGGCTTACACTTTTTATTTACACCCGTTTCTATATGAAATTTGTTTATTGTTGATTGTCAGTATTTTAAAAAGGTATAGAGCTTTAAACGATAGCAGAGGCATTTCATTTGGCTTACTCCGGTATAAACAAATCAAATGTATGCCGTATGAAACCATTTACAGAATGCCGTATATTCAATTATTTATCTCTGGCTTCAAGCCCAAAACAGACAGTTTCCGATGAAGAATTCTCTTCCTCCTATACCGAATATGAACAATACCTTTACGACCTCGCCATCGAATCGGTTTCCGTATCGGAAAGGCTGCGCCATCTGCTTCACAGCAAGGTAGAACTGATTTCCCTAAAGAAGTTATTCACCCGAACAGGACATTTCCACACGGCAGTAGCCGAATTCTATCTGGACAAATGCCTCCTGCTGGTGGAGGCGGAAATAGAGCTGGTCAATTTGGGTGTACAGTACCCCGGAACCATCACGACACCTTCCTCGTTTCTTTCATCGCTCCATTGGAAAGGTTCGCTGGTCAACCTGATGGAACTGATCTCCTCGCTGGATTACAGCGGGCTGATTACGGACGAAAGCGGCAAACGCCTCTCTTTCGCCGGTATCGTTTCCGCTTTTGAGAAACTCTTCAATGTTGCCATTCCCAAACCATATGACCTGCGTGCCGACCTTGCCCGGCGCAAAAAGAACTATTCCGTCCTGCTGCCCAAACTAAAGGAAACCTTTGAAAAGAACATCGCGGCTTGCGGAAACGGGAAGTGAACAGGGGTATTTTTACCCCCTGTCACAAATAGTCATCTCTTGTCATTTGTAGTCACTTTCCGATTTTAGGTTCGTATCAAAATTATCACTTATTTTGCTGCCGGATAAATAAAACCTGAAAAGATATGGCTAAAATCAATAGTACACGCAAACCCGGACGGGCTGACACTTCGAGCAAATGAAGAGGCGGACGGAATCCCAAAGAGGAATCAGAACTTCATTCTTATTATTACGGATTCCGTCTGGACGAACTCCAGAACATCGAGTTTGAGAGGCTCTTTGAGAATTCGGGAGCTAATAATAAATCCCAGTTCATCCTTGCCGCCCTTTTCGACAAACCGATGAAAGTCGTGAAAATAGATAAGGCGGCAACGGACTACTACATCAAGCTGACCAACCTGCAGAGCGAATACCGCCGGATCGGAGTAAACTATAACCAGGCAGTCAAAGCTCTGCATACCGGACTATCCGAAAAGAAGGCTCTTGCCATGCTCTATAAATTGGAGCAACTGACTATTGAACTAATATCTCTCAACCGGGAGATTATCCGTCTCACCCAAGAATTTGAACAATGGTTGCAAAAATAACATCAGGAGCCTCCGTTTACGGGGCATTATACTACAATCAAGAAAAAGTGGACAAGCAGCAGGCACGGCCACTGGCATGAAACCGGATCATGGAACCGGCAGACGGCCATCCGACCATCCAGCACTGCATCCGTTCCTTCGAACCGTATCTGGCGGCTAACCGCCGGACTGAGAAGCCCGTTATCCACATTTCATTAAATCCACACCCGGACGATGTGCTGACCGATGAACAGTTGACCGCTATCGGCCAGGAATACATGGAAAAAATGGGATATGGCAACCAACCCTATATCATCTACCGGCATGAGGATATCGGCAGGCCCCACATCCATATCGTCTCCCTGCGTATTGACGAGCAGGGAAAGAAAATTAAAGATTACAAAGAATGGCAACGCTCGACCGCTGTTTGCCGGGAGCTGGAGAGGAAATACCATCTGTTACCCGCCGAGAAGATGGAGCGACGGGAATCCCTGCCGCTGACTGCCGTCGATTACCGGAAGGGGGATATCAAGCATCAGATAGCCAATGTGGTCAAGCCCGTCATGCAGGGATACAAGTTCCAATCCGTCAAGGAGTTTAAAGCCCTGCTTGGCCTTTTCCATGTAACGGTGGAAGAGGCCCACAAGACGATAAAGGGAAAGACCTATCATGGACTGGTCTATGCGGCTACCGATGAAAAAGGAGAACGGACCGGCGTAGCCATCAAATCCAGCAAGATCGGTAAAAGCGTAGGCTACGAGGCACTCCAAAAGAAATTTGTGAAAAGCAAACAATGAATTGCCCGACATCCCGTACCCGTACAGACGAAGGAAGCTATCGCTACCGCCCTGCAAGGACAGCCCACCCGTCAGGGATTCCTGCAGGAACTTTCTGGAAAAGGCATTGCCGCCATACTCTGGCAGAACGATTCCGGTGTGATCTATGGCGTGACCTACATCGACCATAACTCAAAGACCGTATTCAAGGGCTCGCTTCTGGGCAAAGAATATTCGGCATCGGTTATAAACCGGAAGTACGGCACGATCCCACCGGAAAAGACTGAAGAAGCCCCTGTTATCCATCCGTCCGAACCGGAAATGAAAGAGACGGAGCTGGTGGAAGGACTGCTTGATATATTCTCTTTGGAATCCTATCCGTATCCGGCAGACGACCTGACGCAAAGCCCTTACGGGAAAAAGAAAAAGAGAAAACGCAGAGGTCCGCATCTGGGCTAATAAAATGTATCACCATTAATTATCATACCGCTTATGTCACAAGACGAAACCAGAGGGCTCAATAAGAACCTTGACTTCATGAGGGCCATCAGCATCCTATTTTTAGTGATGAATGTCTATTATTTCTGCTATCCCTATTTTCTTTCCATGAACCTGAACATCGGTGTCGTGGACAAGATACTGCTCAATTTCCAGCGGGATACCGGGCTGTTTTCCCATTCGCTGGTGAGCAAGTCCTTCAGTCTGCTCTTCCTTTTCTTCTCCTGCATGGGAGCGAAAGGACGGAAGGACGTGGAGATGTCATGAAGGAGTATCGGCTGTTACCTTATAGCCGGGATGCTGCTCTTTTTTGGTAGCGAGCTCTTACTGACGGCACGCTTCCCCGTCGCGCTTCTAACCTTATTATATGTAGCTACCGTAGCTGCCGGATATATCAGCCTGCTTACCGCCGGAACCTGGATCAGCCGCCTGTTGAAGAACCAACTCATGGATGACGTCTTTAACGACGAGAACGAGAGCTTCATGCAGGAGCGCAGGTTGATTGCCAATGAATACTCGGTAAACCTGCCCACCCGTTTCCGTTACCAACGAAAGACCTATTCAGGCTGGATAAACGTGATTAATCCCTTCCGCGCCTCATTGATATTAGGCACGCCGGGATCAGGAAAGAGTTATGCCATCATCAATAACTATATCCGCCAGCAGATAGAGAAAGGATTCGCCGCCTATATCTATGATTTTAAGTATCCGGATTTAAGCATAATTGCTTATAACCAGCTGCTTAAAAACAAGGATAAGTATGCCAAGCCGGTCGGATTTTATGTGATTAATTTCGATGATCCCAGATACAGCCACCGGTGCAATCCCCTCAATCCTTCGTTTCTATCCGATATCGCGGATGCATACGAATCAGCGTATGTAATCATGTTAAATTTGAACAAGAGTTGGATTCAAAAGCAGGGAGATTTCTTTGTAGAAAGCCCGATTGTGCTATTTGCGGCGGTGATCTGGTATCTTAAAATCTATGAAAACGGGAAATTCTGCACCTTCCCACATGCCATAGAGCTATTGAATAAACCGTATTCCGACCTGTTCACCATACTGACCTCTTACCGGGAGCTGGAGAATTACCTGTCACCTTTTATGGATGCATGGAAAGGTGGTGCGATGGAGCAGCTCCAAGGGCAGATAGCTTCCGCCAAAATTCCGCTATCAAGGCTGATCTCACCTGCCTTATATTGGATTATGACCGGAGATGACTTCACGCTGGATATCAATAATCCGGAGGAACCCAAAGTTTTGTGCGTCGGCAATAACCCTGACAGACAGAATATTTACTCATGTGCGTTAGGATTGTATAATGCCCGTATCGTTAAAATGGTCAACCGAAAAGGCAGGCTCAAATGCTCTATTCTAGTGGATGAGGTTCCCACACTTTACTTTAAAGGACTTGACACCC
>DXOJ01000074.1:0-6004 GCA_019412865.1 Bacteroides sp.
GCTTGCAATTATATAATTGAAGCTTGCATTTATAGTTTACCCTTAATCAAACGTAACTTTGCAATAAGTACAAAGCAAGTTTGTCTTTAATGAAATGAAAGTTTTCTCTTAATGTTTATGTCTCATCAAAGCCGTTGATGAGACAATGAATCGGTAAGATCGTGAAATGGTGAGATTGAAAAGGAGAGAAAGGTAAGGGCAAACAGGTGTAAGTGGAGCGAAAATGCATAGATTTTAGTGTATGGAGTCTCATTTTATAAAGTGATACTCTATTTAATGTGAATATAACTTGTTGATAATGAGAAATATATGTTTAAATAAGTCTAACTAGATTCGTTGAGATTGATCCGCTTTATTTTACGACCGTTATATCCGAAATCCCCTCTATATTTGCATCGTGATTAAAACCGAAAAAGATAGTATTATGGAGACAATAGCTAACACTTACGACGACATTATCACCCGTTCTTATGAAGAATATTATCAGGTGATTCTTACCTATATTACTTATCGTATCACTCATCGCTACGAAGCGGAGGATCTAACCCAAGATGTATTTGTACGTCTGCTGGACTACAAACAAATGCTCCGTCCTGACACAGTAAAATATTTTCTGTTCACTATTGCCCGCAATATTGTAATCGATTATATCCGTCGTTATTATAAGAAGCAGGAGATAGACAGCTACATCTATGATACTATGTCTACTTCTACCAATGAAACCGAAGAAAAAATTATCGGTGATGATTTAATGACAATGGAACGGACCCGTCTGGCTACCATGCCCGAACAACGTCGGTTAATTTATACATTAAGCCGTTTCGAAAATAAAACTTCTCCGGAAATCGCTAATGAACTGAATCTAAGTTGTAGGACGGTAGAAAACCACCTATTTCTTGGACGTCGTGAAATGCGCGAATTCTTCCGAAATTGTATATAATCTTATTCATTAATAAATAACCCTTTGTGCTTATGGAAAAGGAGTCAGAATTTACAAAGAGGCACCTGTATGCCTTACCTTATTTTAGAGAACAAAAATTTAATACTATTTTTAAACCTCAAATTTAATGTTATGAAACGAAGAGGATTAATATTTAATTCGCGACCTAACAAGACAGCAGTGTTTGCGTTAGGATTAATGCTGGGACTTTGTCCTGTTTCAAAGGCATGGGCTGATACAAACATGAACGATAGTCAAGTAGTGGCACAGGCTCAAAAGAAAGTGAAAGGTCAAGTCGTTGATGCAATGGGCGAGCCATTGATTGGCGTGAATATTACTGTAATAGGTGGGACAGAAGGAACGATTACAGATATCGACGGAAATTATACAATTGGTGTATCTGCTGGAGCCAAGTTGAAATTCAGCTATATCGGTTATAAAGATCAGATCATAGATGTAGCTTCGCAAACTGTGATAAATGTAAAGTTGCAAGAAGATAGCGAAGTATTGGATGAAGTTGTAGTAGTGGGATATGGTTCACAGAAGAAGGAAACATTGACAGGTGCTGTAACGGTGGTATCTGATAAAATGTTGAAGAATAAAGGAACGATGTCAAGTCCGTTACAGGCAATGCAGGGGCAGGTTCCGGGTGTGACGATTACTCGTAATTCTGCTGCTCCGGGAGATGAAAGCTGGGGCTTGAAATTGCGTGGTTCTGTTTCTGCAAATAATGCGGAGCCGTTGATCGTTATTGACGGAGTTGCTTATGATGGCGTAAATGCATTGCGTAATATCAACCCTTCCGATATACAGTCTATCAACTTTCTGAAAGATGCATCGGCAGCTATTTATGGTTCCCGTGCCGCAGGTGGTGTGGTATTGGTAACCACCAAACAGGCAAAGGAAGGAAAAGCGAGAATAGAGTATAGCGGTTCATACACTTATAAGATGGTGGGATTGCAGCCGGAACTGATGACAATGAACGAATGGGCGAATGCTGTGTTGCAGACTTGTCAGAATGACGGTCAGCCGGATTCTTATTCATGGGTGAAATATGCGAAAATGGCATTGGCCAGTGAAGGTAAATACATTGATTTGGATCACGGTGCAAATCCTTTTGCTCCCGGCTATTCAGATGTAATGGATTTCGTGTTTATGGATACCAACTGGCAAGACGTGTTGTTCGGCAATTCTTATTCTACGCAACATGACCTGGCTGTTTCCGGAGGTACGGAAAAGAATTTATATCGCTTGTCCGTAGGGTATATGTATGATGACAGTAATTTGAAGTGGGGAAATAATAATAATCAGCGTTTCAATCTTCGTTTGACTAATAAACTGAAGGTCTTTGATAACTTTGCTATTGAATCAGTGATTGCCTACAACCGCCAGGATCAGGTATCTCCCTCACAACTGAATAAAACGTTGACATCCAGTTATCCGCAACCGGGTCTTCCGGCTTCTACGATTGATGGAAAACCTTATTCATGGGGAACTTGGCTGTCGCCAATCTGGTTTGCCGAGCTAGGTGGGGATAATCAATTGAAAGTATCTGAAATTAATATCAGTGAAAAATTCACTTACAATATCAATAAACATCTGGATGTAGTAGCAAATCTCGGTTATAACTCCGGAGTAGCTTCACGTGATATAAAGAAGATGGCCATTACTTCTTATAATTATGCAGGGACTAAGATAAACACCAAGGCCGATGGCTATAAACAGGAAGAATCGTCATACGAGAAAACTAGTTCACGTACAGACTTTTATTCTATGGCAGGTTATGTTGATTATCACAATACATTTGCGCAGCACCATAATGTAAGTGCGATGCTTGGTGCTCAATATGAATTGAAAGAATATGATTATTTTGGTGTATCGGTGAAAGATATACAGAACTCATTGGAAACTGTAAATGGTGCGGGACTTGTGAATCTGACAGACAAACATGGTACGAAGTGGCATGAGGCTGTGATGTCCTACTATTCTCGTTTAAACTACAATTATAAGTCAAAATACTTATTGGAAGTAAATATGCGTTATGATGGTTCTTCCAAATTCAAACCGGAGAATCGCTGGGACTTCTTTTATGGAATATCCGGTGGATGGCGTATTACGGAAGAAGCGTTCATGAAGAATATCAAATGGCTGAACGATTTGAAAATCCGTCTTTCTTATGGTGAAGTAGGTAATCAAAGTGGTATTGATCGTTACGATGGTACGCAGTTCTATAAATTTGAATCTCAAAGCGGAGCTTACATCGGTCCTAACAAAGGTACTATCATAGATACGAATGGTAAAATCGCTTCTTTGGGGCGTGAGTGGGAACGCATTAAGAATTATAACTTAGGATTGGATTTCTCTTTATTCAATTCCCGTCTGACAGGTACTGCCGAAGTGTACATGAAACGTAATGATAATATGTTGATTAATGTTTCTTATCCGGGAGTTCTGGGTGATAACGCAGGTATGTCTAATAATGGAAAATTCAGATCACATGGATGGGAAATTATGGTAAACTGGTCTGATAAGATTGGAAAAGACTTCACTTATCATGTAGGAGGTACTTATTCTTTCAATACCAACAAACTGACAGATATTGGTGCAGTATCAGTCCTGAAATCCGGTTTCGTCGATAAGCAACAAGGCTATCCGTTGAATAGTATTTTCGGTCTGCGTTATGCCGGTAAAGCACAGACAGAAGAAGAACGTCAAAAATATCTATATCGTTTCCTGACTGGTAATACCATCGGACTGACAGAACAAAACTTCCGTTTGGGAGATAATATGTATGCTGATGTAAACAATGACGGTAAACTGGATCAGAATGATATTGTTTATCTGGGTACAGATGATCCGAAAATCTCCTTCTCTTTTAATGTAGGAGCAGAATGGAAGGGATTTGATTTATCATTGGTTTTCCAGGGTGCTGCCAAACGTACTATCTTCCGTACGGGAGATAATAACGGTAATGAGACTTGGCGTATACCGATGAGGGCATTATATATGAACACTTCTAATCAATCGGTAGGTAACACGTGGAGTCCGGAGAATCGGGGTGCTTATTATCCGACATATAGCAATAAGAATGAAATCAATGACTACAACTATCAGGCTTCTTCCTGGTCAGTGGAAGATGGTTCTTACATTCGTCTGAAGAATGTGACATTAGGATACAATGTACCTGCTGCCTTTTTAGCTAAAACGAAAGCAATAAGTTCTTGTCGTGTATATGTAGCAGGTGCTGATCTTTGGGAATATTCAAAGATTAACGACGGATGGGACCCGGAGGCTAGCCGTAAGGTATCAGCGGCAGGACGTTTCCCCTTTGTTCGTACTGTGACTTTTGGATTAAATCTAACTTTTTAATGTATGAAGAATATGAAACTATATAAGAAAGCTCTTTTGATTTTATCGCTTGGCCTGGCACTGAATTCGTGTCTGGATCTTGATCCGCAGGATCAACTGGCAGATGGCAACTTGTGGGGGGCAGCAGATGATTTTAAGTATTTTGCAACTAATTTCTATGGTTGGACCCGCGATTTCACATCGGTAATTTCTGATGGTGCACATTCTGACTGGCGTTCGGACTTGATGACTTCCGGTTCTGTAAACATGTACAGCAATGGTAGTAATCCGATTCCTACTTCAGATGGTAACTATACAGGCAACTATGCTCATATCCGTCGTTGTAATTTGTTGTTGCAAAAAGCTGCGTCTTTTTCCGGTAACGGTGACATTAGTCGCTATGTAGCAGAAGCAAAGTTTTTCCGTGCTTATTCTTATTTTGATTTGGTACAATTATTCGGAGATGTGATTATTACCAAAGAACCGCTGGATATTACTTCTCCCGAACTGCGCATGAGCCGTAACGATCGTAGTGAAGTGATTGATTTCGTCATTCAGGACTTACGGGAAGCAGCTGAAGTATTGCCGGAGACAATCACAACGGATGATGAAGGACGTATTTCAAAGTGGGGAGCTTATGCATTTCTTTCACGTGTTGCTTTATATGAAGGCACATGGCAACAAAACCGTAATAATGAAGAACGTGGCAAAGCATTGTTGAGTATTGCAGCAGATGCAGCGAAGAAGGTTATCGACAGTAAGCAGTTCGAACTATTCAAACCTGCAGCGCTGGGAGATATGGCTTATAAATTCCTGTTCATTTTAGAAAATGTGCAGTCTAATCCTGCGAATCTGACTAAAAGTGCTAATAAAGAATATATATTCTATCGTCGTCATGATGAAACGATTGCTCCGATCGGGACTAATATCACACATGGTTGTGTAGCGAACGTGCAATATATTAATCGTAAATTTGTGAATATGTATCTTTGTAGCAATGGGCTACCTATTGACCATGCTAAGAGTGCTGACGTCTTTAAAGGTTATGGAGGTCTGACTACGGAATTTGAAAATCGTGATAATCGCATGAAGAACTGTCTTCTGGCTCATGGCACTAAATATTGGGATAACGACAAACCGCGTATTGACTGGAAAGGTATGGATGGGGAAGATGCGACCAATGCCATTACATGTAATGTATTCCAAGGTTCCGGTTATCAAAACCAAAAATGGGGTACGGAACGTAAGGTGGCCGATACATTTGAAGGTTACGACTTCCCGATTATTCGTTATGCAGAAGTTTTATTGAATTATGCCGAAGCTATGTATGAGTTGGGAACCACTGGCAAAGCTTTGGATGATGCCTTGAATATCTCGTTGAATTTGGTTCGTCTTCGTGTAAACCCGGATATGCCTAAACTGACTACGTCTTTTGCTTCAGAAAACAGTTTGAATATGCGAGAAGAGATCCGTCGTGAACGTACCATCGAATTGTACAATGAAGGTTTCCGAGTTGATGATTTGAAGCGTTGGAATACTGCTATTGTAGAGATGCCTAAACCTATTCTAGGAGTGAAATGGACAGGAACTGATTTTGCGACTTCATGGGTTGGCGCTTCTAATATGGCAAAAGATTCCGATGGCTGTTTGATCTTGGAAAATAGTCGGCGCTGGGGTAGTAAAAATGACCTGTATCCGCTTCCGGTAGATCAGTGT
>DXOJ01000074.1:6014-12661 GCA_019412865.1 Bacteroides sp.
GTGTCAGTTGAATCCAAACTTGGGACAGAATCCGGGATGGCAATAATCAAGTCTGAATAACTTAAAGAATAAGAATCATGAAAAGAGATTATATAAAATATTTTGTTGGGCTGGCGGCTTGTTCGTTTTTAGGTCTGACTTCATGTGATGATGATAAGGATTTAGGAGGACAGATGGATGAGATGATTACCATATCCACCATTACTCTGAACGAAACTCAATATGATGCAGGAAATAAAGCAATTTGTTTGCTGAAGAATAAGGAACTGCAACTCTCCTGGAGTATTGCACCTGAAAGTGCAACCAATGTGAATGTGCAATGGACTTCGTCGGATGAATCTATTGTGTCTGTTACACGGGAAGGTAAGGTCGTAACTAAGGATAAAACAGGAAAGGCTGTTATTACTTTAATGCCGGAAATCGGTTTCGGACCCGAAGCTACTATCGTGACCAGAACAGTGGAGGTCATGGAAGAATATACATATATGTCATCTATTAACATTAAGAATGTTCCTTCGGAAGAAATTGCAGCCGGGGATGAATATCAGTTGGAAGTTGTATCGGAACCGTCGGATGCTACATTTAAACGGTATAAGTGGGTAAGTAGTAATCCGGAGGTAGCAACTGTAGATGAAAAGACTGGATTAGTGACCGGAATTAGTAAAGGTGATGCAACTATTACAGTGACTGCCGATGATTTTAGTTCGACTCCGGTGTCTGCAAGTTGCAAGATAGGAGTGAAAATAGTTACTCCAATCACCGGAATGACATTTACTGAAGATAAGGAACTCAATCAGTTAGGATATGGACAGGAATATCAGATTAAATATACATTGGAACCTGTAGATGCTACTGCCTCATTACTGACTTGGACGAGTGATAATCCTGATATGATAAGTGTAGATAAAACAGGTAAGTTGAAAGTACATACCACGAAGACCGCTTCTGCTGTTATAACCGCTTCTTATGGTCCTGTTGTACAAAATGTAACCGTAACAGTTGCCGATGGACGTTTCTGGTATTCATTAGGTAATGGTCTGGGTAATGGACAGGATAATAATTGGTATCTGGATGGTAACGGCGCGTCTGTAGTTTCATCTGACGGAAAGAAGACCATTGTTCAAATGGGGTCTGGATATCGTGGTGATTTATGGCTTGCAAGAAGTGGTAAAGGAAAGGTTGTAAATGTGACTCCTGCTGATTATAGATATTTCGCAATTAAAGTAGGATTCAAATCGCAGCTGGTTCCGGGAAAGAATAAACCTAATGGTTGTATTAAGTTAGAAATATTTGATGATGGCATTAAGAAGATAGGACCTGAATATTTTGGAACAGGTGGAGATGCAAATAATAGATATGAGATTCTGGGGGCAAGTGAGATTTCGACTACAGAACCGAATGTTTTGTACTACGACTTACAGTCAAAATATAAGACTGTGACACCTACAGACTGGAATCAGGTATTTGATTTAGCGCAATGTAAATTTGTTATTGCTGACTTCCCGGAAACAGCACAGACTTATGATCTTTACTGGATTCGTTCTTTCAAGTCCGTAGAGGAACTTCAAGCTTTTGTAGACAGTGAAAACAATACTAACGAATAACTATCATGAATAAGATGAAATTGCATACAATAATAGGAGCAGGGCTTTTCGCCCTGACTTCTACCACGCTTTTAGCATGTAGTGAGATAGAAGACGGCTCTAATGATATGAGCAGTTGGCCGGAAGTGAAAGATTATGTTACGACTTTGGAGCATCCCTGTATGCTTCATACGGAAACGGATTTTGAATTTGTAAAAGGAAAGGTACAAGCCGGCGCACAACCTTGGAGGAGTGCGTTCGATCATTTGAGCCGCAGTGGGAATAGCTTGTCTCAATCGAACTATAAGGCTTCTCCTGTGAAATTATTAGCACGTCTCGATCAAAACAATTGGGCAGGCAAATATCCCAATGATTGGAATAATTATACGAAGTTGATGAAGGATGCCGCCGCAGCCTATCAATTAGCTCTTCGGTGGAAACTGTCGGAAACAGATGGGGCACAGTATGCGGATGCGGCTGTTGCTATTCTGAATGATTGGGCTAAAACTTGTACAGGATTTATCGTGAATGATAAAGGTGAATTTATAGATCCGAATGAGTTCTTGATTTTTATTCAGGTGCATCAATTGGCTAATGCTGCGGAAATTATGCGTTCTTATTCAGGATGGCAGGAAGCTGATTTCGTTAAGTTTAAAGCATGGATTACGGATGTCTTTTATCCTCATATCACAAAATTCCTGTCTACACACAATGGAAACGAATGTGCACTTCATTATTGGCTAAACTGGGATTTGTCCGCAATGACTGCTTTGCTTTCTATTGGTATCCTGGCGGATGATAACTTTAAAATTAATGAGGCTATTCAATATTTCAAATTCGGTATTGGTTCCGGAAATATAGGAAATGGCGTTCCTTTTATACATCTGGATCCGGATAGTGATGAAATGCTGGGACAATGTCAGGAATCAGGCCGTGACCAGGGACATGCTACCTTGTGTGTCAGTCTGCTGGGTGCCTTTTGTCAGATGGCAAAGAATGTAGGTGAAGACCTTTTCATATTTGATGATGGACGCGCATTGGCTATGTGTGAATATGTAGCTAAATATAATATCGGTGGTGCCGAAACCGGTAGTTCAAGTGCCAGTTGGAAGATGACGGGTTTTAAGTATACAGATAATGATCTGCCTTACACTACTTATATAAATTGTAGTGGAAGCTGGGATACCATTTCTGCACAAGAAAGAAGAGAAGGAAAAGATTCACGTGGTGAAGTGCGTCCTGCATGGGAGTTGGTGAATCGTTTGGCACAGGATTACGGTAAATCAAGCATCTATGCTAAGATGTGGGTTGATAAAATGCGTGAAAATGCATCACGCGGAAATTCCGATGGCGGAGCAGGTGATTATGGACCTAATAGCGGCGGTTATGACCAATTAGGTTTCGGAACGCTGATGTTTGCAAAAGAGTAAAGAAAACGCTGTTGCTTATATAGCATGATTGTTTTACAATAATCTTGGATAAATAGAAAAAAGTTGTAAGGGGATTAGGTATTTACCTGATCCCCTTCGTATATATAAGCAAATAGGTTAAGAAATAGATTGTTTGGAATCAGATAATAGATTCAGTTTTTAAAGTGATTAGTTTTATATAAAGGTAGAAAGAATCTGTTTTTAGGAATAACACTTGAATTTAGAAAAGAATTATTAGTTAGGTACTATGCGTAAAAAGATTCTGTTTATAGCAGGAATGATGGCTTGCTGCACATTGGCAGGCGCACAAGAAATTTCAAAGACCTGGGTGGCTGATAAGGGCAATGGAACTTATCAGAACCCGGTTCTTCATGCAGACTATTCGGACCCGGATGTATGCGCAGCCGGAGATGATTTCTATATGACAGCATCCAGCTTTAATTGTATTCCCGGAATTCCTATTCTTCATTCCAATGACTTGGTGAATTGGTCGCTGGTAAACTATGCGTTACCGGTTCAGGAGCCGGAAGCTTTCTTCGATAAGGCACAGCATGGTAAAGGCGTATGGGCACCGGCTATTCGTTTTCATGACGGAGAATTTTACATTTACTGGGGTGATCCGGATTATGGAATCTATATGATTAAAACTAAAGATCCGAAAGGAAAATGGAGCAAGCCTGTATTGGTGAAAGCCGGGAAAGGTATGATTGATGCCACTCCTTTGTGGGACGAAGACGGAAAAGTATATCTGATACATGCTTATGCCGGAAGCCGTAGCGGAGTGAATAGTATTCTCGTTATTTGCGAACTGAATGCAGAGGGAACAGAAGTAATTTCCGATCCGGTGATGGTATTTGACGGAAATGATGGAAAGAACCATACGGTAGAAGGACCGAAGCTCTACAAACGCAACGGATACTACTATATTTTTGCTCCGGCAGGTGGAGTAGCAACCGGTTGGCAATTAGTACTTCGCTCGAAGAACATTTACGGCCCTTACGAATCGAAGATCGTAATGGCACAAGGAAAGACAAATATCAACGGGCCTCATCAAGGTGGCTGGGTAGATACGAATACAGGAGAATCCTGGTTCGTTCATTTTCAAGATAAAGGAGCTTACGGACGCGTGATTCATCTGAATCCGATGACTTGGGTAAATGATTGGCCTGTAATCGGAGTAGACAAGGATAAAGATGGTTGCGGTGAACCGGTAACGACCTATAAGAAACCGAATGTAGGAAAGACATATCCGATAGCCACTCCGCCGGAGAGTGATGAATTCAATACCCGTCATTTAGGGTTACAATGGCAATGGCATGCCAATAAAAAAGACACTTACGGGTTCACGACCGACTTGGGGTATATTCGTCTTTATGCAGGCAGTCTCTCAAAAGAATTTGTGAACTTCTGGGAAGTTCCTAACTTGTTGATGCAAAAGTTTCCGGCTGAAGAGTTTACGGCTACGACCAAATTGACATTTACTGCCAAGCAGGATGGGGAACAAACCGGAATCATTGTAATGGGATGGGATTATAGCTATCTCTCCATTCGTAAGGCGGGAGATCAGTTTATTCTGCAACAAGCAGTCTGCAAGAATGCGGAACAGCAAAATCCCGAACAGATAAAAGAATTGGCAAACATTCCGGTGGAACATCTGAAGATGCCGGGAGTAGCAGATAATGAGTGGCAAATAGTTTATTTGCAAGTAAAGGTTCGTAAAGGAGCCGTTTGTACATTCGCTTATAGTCTGGATGGAAAGAAATACACGACAGTGGGAGAGCCTTTCACAGCCCGACAAGGCAAATGGATTGGAGCCAAAGTTGGAGTATTTTGCGTAACTCCGAATGAGGGCAATCGTGGATGGGCAGATGTAGACTGGTTCCGGATGACTAAGTAACTGATGGAGTGACTAAGTAACTGACCGCTCAAGTAACTGACAAAGAGAAATAAAGATTAAGAATTAACGCGAATATATTTGAACTAAGATGAAAAAGATTGTAGTAGGTCTGGCTGTGATGTTAGGTTTTTGTATGTGCACTCACAAGCCTTCCGGTACATTGGATGTGAATAGGGCATTAGACTACTGTGCAGAGCAGACACAACGTACGCTTACGGAACTGAAAACAGATTCCGGCATTGACTATACGATGATGCCACGTAACATTATGGCTGACGAACACCACTGGAACTGTCGTAAGGCAACGAAAGAAGAATGGTGTGCCGGTTTCTGGCCGGGTGTGCTCTGGTATGATTACGAATATACACAGGATAAGCATATTCTGGAAGAAGCTAAGAAGTTTACGAACTCATTGGAATTCCTTTCTCGAATACCAGCTTATGACCATGATTTGGGATTCCTCGTATTCTGCAGTTATGGAAACGGCTATCGCTTGACGAAAGATCCTGCTTATAAGAAAGTGATTCTGGATACGGCCGATTCGCTGGCTACTTTATTCAATCCGGTTGTAGGAACAATGCTTTCATGGCCTCGTGAAGTGGAACCACGCAACTGGCCTCACAACACAATCATGGATAACATGATTAATCTCGAAATGCTTTTCTGGGCAGCAAAGAATGGTGGAAATCCTTATTTGTATGATGTTGCCGTTTCTCATGCTGATAAAACAATGAAATGTCAGTTCCGTCCCGATTATACATCCTACCATGTAGCAGTATATGATACCATCACTGGTAATCTGATAAAAGGAGTAACCCATCAGGGCTATGCAGACAGTACCATGTGGGCGCGTGGTCAAGCATGGGCAATCTACGGATATACTGTAGTCTATCGGGAGACGAAAGATCCTAAATATCTTGATTTCGCACAGAAAGTGACAGATGTTTATCTCGAACGTCTGCCGGAAGATAAGGTTCCTTATTGGGATTTCAGTGCCCCGGGAATACCGGATGCTCCGCGTGACGCTTCTGCTGCGGCAGTGGTGGCCTCTGCTTTGCTTGAACTATCCACTTACCTCCCGAATGGAACCGGAAAACGTTATAAAGATGCAGCTATCGAAATGCTGGCAAGCCTGAACTCTGACAGTTATCAGAGTGGCAAGAGTAAACCGTCTTTCCTACTTCATAGTGTAGGGCATTGGCCGGCTCATTCAGAGATAGATGCCTCTATTATTTATGCAGATTATTATTATATCGAAGCCTTGTTGAGGCTGAAACGTCTGCAAGAAGGACACGGAGTATTGGGATAACAGTATTACCAGGCTTATGAATACGGTAATATCAAAGTATCGGTAGAACTAATAAAGTGAATAATTAGATTAGTATAGATGATAGAGTAAAAAACGAAAAGCTCTGCAAGAACGAAGGTTCCGTGCAGAGCTTTTTTACTGGTTAGGGTTAGGTTTATTTTATTGTTTTACCTTGATGATGTCATAATTCAGATCGCTGACAGCTTCTTGCAAGCTATCGTTCACCAGACGAAGAGTGGTGTCATTTACAATCACGAAATACATCGGAGCTTCACCATCTTTCGGAGTTAACTTAACAGCAGTCACAGGTTTTTTGTTCACTACCTTGTGTACAGTCTGCTGTTTTCCTTTTGAAGTGAAAGTCTTGTTTTGTCCTTGACCTTCAGCATCGAGGTAAGTCATATCCAGTGTATACGCAGTATCTACAC
>DXOJ01000740.1:0-17080 GCA_019412865.1 Bacteroides sp.
TAACTAATAATGGTATCATTAAAAATTTAACCCTTAAAGATGTAACAGTGAAACAAGTGTCAGGCGCAGCTGGAGCATTTGCAGCAATAAATACTGGAACGATTCAGAATTGCGTTATTGATGGAGGAGCGTTGACTGTCAATGGAGCAGATGCTAAGTTGGGGGCTATTACCGGACATAATCAGACTGGTGCGTCAATGATAAAGGATTGTAAGGTAAAAGGCAATGTGGTACTGACTGTTGCCGGTGGTAAAGTAAATGCCGGTGGATTGGCCGGTGTGAACGGATGGTGGTCTAAGGCACAAATACAAGGTTCTTCGATTGACAAGGAGGTATCCTTTGTATATAGAGGTAATGGTGAAGGTGCCATCGGAGGACTTGTGGGTTGGAATGTTCAGGGAACCATAACTGGTTGTTATTCTTTGATGACTATCACTGCATTTACAGCTGTGAATGCCGGTGGTCTGGTGGGAGGAAACGAAGGACCTGTAACCGCTTCGTTTGCTGCTGGTGAAATAGTGGCCAAAGCGTCCGGAAATATTAGTGGTTTGGTGAAAAATGGTGGAACTTTGACAGGATGTTATTCAACTTCTGTGCTTTCTGGCACTGCTTCTGTTACCATTTGTGGAATATCAACGGGATCAGTGACAGCAAACGAATGTTATTTTATGTCCGACGGAGTTTCGAATCCGGGTGGAAACTTACCAACTTCAACTAAGGTAAGCGATGCTGCTGCCCTTATTGATAAAATAGTATCCATGAATCAAGCGGTGGCTGGCTCTGGTTACAAGTATGTTGAAAATACAGGAACCGATAGTGCCAGTGTACCTTTACTCATTCAACCGGATGAATAATAACTGACAGGTATTAGTTTGAATCCCCTTATTTATCCTTGTTTTGTATATGAAGAGGACAAATAGGGGGATTCGTATCTGGAATATACTATCTTTGTATGTCGAAGACATCTTTGGGTTGATTGCGACAGACAACATGACATTCATTATAAAATAAAACTTTATATGAGACGAATCTTTGTTAGCTTACTGCTTTTATCTCTGTTTTTTATGGGTTATGCCCATGAGCCGGAATTTTCAACAGCCGGTTTCTTCCGGTTACCGGATACCGGGCGTGATGTGTACTCGATGAATCCTGCCTGGCGCTTTTATAAAGGAAGTGCGGTGGGTGCCGAAGCAAAAGAATTTAACGACAAAGCCTGGCAGGTGGTGTCTTTACCTAATGGTATCGAGTATCTTCCTACTGAGGCTAGTGGTTGCATCAATTATCAGGGGGAAGTATGGTATCGTAAACACTTTACTCCATCCGAAGCATTGAAAGGGAAGAAACTGTTTCTGCACTTTGAAGCCATTATGGGTAAAAGTAAGATTTATGTAAACGGTAAATTATTGGCAGAGCACTTTGGAGGCTATCTTCCCGTATCGGTAGATGTGACTGATGCATTGAAGTGGAGAGAGGACAACGTGATTGCGGTGTGGGCTGATAATAGCGACGATCCGACCTATGCGCCTGGAAAACCACAAGATGTGTTAGATTACGCCTACTTGGGAGGCATTTATCGGGATTGCTGGCTGATTGCACATAATTATGTGTTTATCACGGATCCGAATTACGAGAACAAAATAGCAGGAGGCGGACTGTTTATTGCCACTGATCGTGTATCGGAGCAATCGGCAGATATTCTCTTGAAAGCGCATATACGTAATGAAGACAAACAGGGCTTTGCAGGAAAAATTTCCTATTCTTTAGTAGACCGTGAAGGAAAAGAAGTGGCATCGTCAGATGTGAAACTGAATATCCGTAAAGGGACTGCGACAAGTCATAATGGAAAGATGAAAGTGGAGCAGCCGCATTTATGGACTCCTGAATCACCTTATCTGTATAATCTGTGTGTGCGTATTTATGATAAGAATGGAAATGTAGTAGACGGTTATCGTCGTCGCGTCGGTATCCGTAGTATCGAATTTAAGGGAAAAGATGGCTTCTGGCTGAATGGAAAACCTTATGGTAAACCTTTGATGGGAGCTAATCGGCATCAGGATTTTGCAGTTGTAGGAAATGCGGTTGCCAATAGTATTCACTGGCGTGATGCCAAGAAACTGAAAGATTTGGGGCTGGAAGTAATCCGTAATGCACATTGTCCGCAAGACCCAGCTTTTATGGATGCTTGTGATGAACTTGGCCTGTTTGTTATCGTGAATACTCCGGGATGGCAATTCTGGAATGACGAACCCATTTTTGCCAAACGGGTTTATAATGATATACGTAATATGGTTCGCCGTGACCGTAATCATCCTTGTGTATGGCTGTGGGAACCGATCTTGAATGAGACATGGTATCCGGAAGATTTTGCCGGGTGTGTGAAAGGGATTGTTGATGAGGAATATCCTTATCCATCCTGCTATTCCGGTTGTGATGTGCAAGCCAAAGGCTCGCAATATTTTCCGGTGCAGTTTGCCCATCCGATGGATCTTTCAAAACGTGATCCTAAAATTACTTACTTTACACGCGAGTGGGGAGATAATGTCGATGATTGGAGTTCGCACAATTCTCCAAGTCGCACAGCCCGTAACTGGGGAGAACAGCCCATGCTTATACAGGCTGCTCATTACGCTTCTCCTTATTATAATTACATTTGCTATGATGGTTTGTATAAAGAGTCTCCCTGGCATGTGGGCGGATGCTTGTGGCATTCGTTCGATCATCAGCGGGGATATCATCCGGACCCGTTCTATGGTGGATTGATGGATGTATTCCGTCAGCCTAAGTATTCTTATTATATGTTTAAGGCGCAACGTCCGGCTGTCGTTTCCGAGAGTTTGGCAGAAAGCGGACCGATGGTTTATATCGCTCACGAGATGACACCGTTCTCAAGCAGAGATGTAACGGTGTATTCCAACTGCGATGAAGTTCGTTTGACTGTGAATAAAGAGGGGCAAACTTATATCTATAAAAAAGACAAGACGCGAAAAGGAATGCCTTCTCCGGTAATAACTTTCCCCGGGGTATTTGACTTTATGGTTGATAAGAAGATGACTCGTGAAAAGCATGATGCGGACGTCTATTTCCTGGCAGAGGGACTGATGGATGGTAAGGTGGTGGCTACACATAAAGTAATGCCAGCCCGCCGTGCAGAACAGATTCGTTTGAGAGTAGACAACGAAGGAATCGGACTGCGTGCTGATGGATCTGATTTTGTTACTGTTGTGGCAGAAATCACAGATAAGAATGGAAATGTAAAGCGTTTGAATAATTATTATATCAAATTCTTTGTAGAAGGAGAGGGACGTATTTTGGGCGGAGCTAATGTATTGGCAAATCCTGCTCCGGTGAAATGGGGCAGTGCTCCCGTATTGATCCAGTCGACCACGACTCCCGGAAAGATTAAGGTAAGAGCCAGTGTTTTGTTTGAGGGATCACAGATGCCCGTAAGCGGTGAACTGGAACTAACATCTTCCGCTCCAATGTATCCATTGATATTTGATAAGAAAGAAGAAGCGTTGCTTAAGCCATCCGAATCGTTCTCCATGGACAAGAAGAATGATGCTGAACTGGAGTTGGAACGCCTCCGTCGTGAACTGAATGAATTAAAACTGAAAGAAGTGGAGCAACAACAGACAGATTTCGGTGAGAAATTGGATTAAGACGACTCATTGCAACAATTTACTACTCCGGTACGTTTTCTTAATGAACCGGTGGTAGAGAATAAATGTAATATTCTTTAGGCACGGGGACACTCATTCCGTGCCTAATTTTTTATGTTTCATTTTTTATCTCTATCTTTGCGATACACAATTAATTGAAGACGTTATGGAAAAAATAGAAATAGAAGAAAAGATTGTAGCCATGCTGAAAACGGTGTACGACCCGGAGATTCCGGTGAACGTATACGATCTTGGACTGATTTATAAGATAGATGTTGCCGATAATGGAGAGACAGTGCTGGACATGACACTGACAGCTCCTAATTGTCCAGCGGCTGATTTTATCATGGAAGATATCCGTCAGAAAGTAGAATCGGTGGAAGGTGTAACGACGGCTACTATTAATCTGGTCTTTGAACCGGAGTGGGACAAAGACATGATGAGTGAAGAAGCTAAATTGGAATTAGGTTTTCTTTAATCGTTCTATGTCAGGCAGTGCTCTGATTTTATAAGTTGTAATTCGTTATTAGATCTCGTAACTGGTAATTAAATGAAGAACATTTATTTTCTTTCCGATGCACATCTTGGTTCTCGTGCTATTGAGCACGGACGTACTCAAGAACGGCGTTTGGTGAACTTCCTCGATAGTATAAAGCATAAGGCTTCCGCCATTTATCTACTGGGAGATATGTTCGACTTCTGGTATGAATTCCGGCTGGTAGTTCCTAAGGGGTACACCCGTTTCTTGGGGAAGCTCTCCGAACTAACAGATATGGGTGTAGAGGTGCATTTTTTTATAGGTAATCATGACATCTGGTGTGGAGACTATCTCACCAAAGAGTGTGGTGTCATCATGCATCGCGAACCATTGACTACTGAAATCTACGGAAAGGAGTTTTATCTTGCTCATGGTGACGGCTTGGGTGATCCGGATAAGAAGTTCAAGCTACTTCGTTCGATGTTCCACAGCAAAACTTTGCAAACGATGTTTTCTGCTATTCATCCCCGCTGGAGTGTTGAATTGGGTTTAACATGGGCTAAGCACAGCCGACAAAAACGGGCGGACGGAAAGGAACCGGATTATATGGGAGAAAACAAGGAACACTTGGTACTATATACCAAAGACTACTTGAAAAGCCATCCCAATATCAACTTCTTTATTTACGGACATCGTCACATTGAACTGGATTTGATGTTGAGCGCCACCTCCCGTGTGTTGATTTTGGGAGACTGGATTAACTTCTTCTCTTATGCCGTGTTTGACGGAGAGAATCTCTTTTTGGAAGAGTATATCGAGGGAGAGACACAGGTCTAATTATGTTTCAACAAAATAAAAGGTCAGGCATAATACGGAACAAAATATAAAACAAGGGCACAAAGAAGTAGCAGAAAAATAACCTGCCATCTTTGTGCCTTTGTCGTTAGAGAATCTTCAATGCTTATTAGTTAAATCTTCCTTTCTGCTCAAAACACCCGCTCGTTATTCGGCAAAGTTGGTGTATAAGCGGAACTCGTGTGCAGGAACACTGATCTTTTTTTCTCCCTCCACGGGATTCCCATTTTCCAGATATAGATACCATGTACCTTCAGGAATAGTATAATCGATAGATGCATTGGTGAAATTCGCATACACATGAAGTTGTTTCCCATTCACAGCTTTCAATGTCAGTGTACGTCCATTATCCCAATCATTATAACTGACTTTCCAGGTAAATTGAGAAGAAGCGTTGAATAAATCGGAGTGTGTTGTCCGTAGAGTGATTAGTTTTGTATAAATATCTACCGAGCTTTTACGCTCTGTCTGATATTCCCAAAGGACTGGTTTCTTTCCGGTACGTCCATTTTCGTCTATTGAAATATCATACCCCATTTCGCCGAATTGCCAAAGCATTTTCGGACCTGGAACCGTAAAGAAGAATGCGGCGTTGGATGATAACTGTTTGAGCCGTTCGGACAGGTTGGTTTTTAAGGCTCCATTTCCGTATTCAATCTGTTTATAGGCACACCGCTCTTCGTCATGACTTTCCATATAGCCCACAAATTGATTCGGACGGGTGGTGTCATATAATCCGGAGAAATCACTATTATCTTTCCAGCCCATAGCCGACTGACAATAAGAATGGTTCATATTCCTCCAAAAATGAATTCCTTCTGTGGCTAAAGTTGTTTCTTCATTTGCACAGAAATGTTCCATGATAACCATTGCATCTTCTTTGACAGCTTTTACGGCTTCGTAGTATTCTTTCAGTACTGATACACGAGCAGGGTCGGTTGCCGCCAAATCATCATCACCTGTTGTCTGTTTCTGTGTGAAACCTTTGGTGAAATCGAAACGGAAACCGTCGATGTGGTAAGTATCTAACAGATATTTCAGGTTGCGTTTGACAAAAGCTTTTGTTTGTTCTGAAGTGTGATTGAAATCATCCGGTGAAAAAACATACTTCTGATGCGGTGTTACAGTATTCAGCCATGGATTCTTAGTGGAAGGGCGGTTATTAAACGTATCCCAGTACATACGGGCAAACGGATTATCATTGTTCGTATGGTTGTAGACTACATCGAAAATAACGGCGATTCCATTCTGATGGCAGGCGTCAATAAAAGCTTTATATTCATTTTGAGTTCCATACGAGGCATCCAGTGCAAAGTATAGTCCGGTGTTGTATCCCCAACTGTCATTACCTGCAAATTCTTGTACAGGCATCAGTTCGATAGCATCTATTCCCAGTTCTTTTAAGTAAGGCAGCTTTTCCATTGCTCCTGCCAGATTTCCACTGGAAGTAAAATCCCGCAACAAAAGCTCATAGATGACCGGATTTTCTTTATTCTTCATCTCAAATTCTCCGGCACTCCATTGATAGGGTTGTGGGTTTGTGTTTACGACTGATACGTAAGGTGCTTGTGCGTCGGTGGGAAAGTTGGTATCCACTCCCTTTTCCAATGCTTGCTCACAATAAGGATCGCACAAGTAAGTACCGCCATCCGAAGCACTGTACACAAAGTACTGGAACAGTGTTTCACCGGCAGTCAATCCCTCCAGAGTGATCCACCAGCAATGGTTTGTTTCGTCATATTTCATCATGTAGCGACTATCCAGTTTCCAGTTGTTGAAATTACCTGTTACAAATACACAATCTTTATGACCGCCCTGACTGTCTTTATCATATAATACAAGCGTTATCGAAGTGGCCGAATGAATATGAATACCCTCTTTCTCTTCTCCGGATACGGGGAGAGGGGCTTTTTGCGGTTCTTCCCAGATAAATCCGTTTTGACTATCTTCTACTAAAGTTGCGTAATCGTAGGTTTGCTGACTGCCTTCCGCATTACGTACAATCAGGTTAATGGTCTGTAAGGGAGTAGATGGAGCAACAGAATAGAAATGGCGGATAGATGAGGAAAGGGTGATACTCCACACATTGTCCTTTGCCTTTTTCAGTCTGTATTTATTCTGATTATCTCCCCATGTAGGTGCACCTGTCCAGTTTGCTCCTGTTCCGGAGTGTAAGTACAAGTCGTCAGCGTAACCATAGAAGTTACTTCCTTCGGGTGCTTTGAAGGTGATAGTAAGTGGTTCATCCGCTTTAGGAATAACTGGATCAAAATTGAATCCGTCGTGGAGAACTTGTTCTTCCGGGGCAGGATCAGTTCCGGACGAAGGACGCTCGCCCGGCATCAACGGATCATCATCTGAACAAGCTCCAAAGCTGTTGAGTATCAGCAATAAAAGGAGCCAAATATATTTAAAATCTTTCATAAGTCTTATTTTAGGGTTTTTCTTCAAATGTGGCGGTATATTTTAGCATAGGATTGCCGAATTTCAATAATATCTCAAATCTCCTCCTTCCCAAAAGGGGAGATTTGAGATATTACCAAAATCGACCTTACTGGTTATGCCGTTTAAGAATGTCCGGGATTTATTCGACTTTACCTTTTCCTGCCGTAAAGTTTATATGGACTTTCTGACCGGCTGTTACATTACATTCGTAGCCAAGTTCGCTTAGATTATCCGATACGATTTTATTTTCACGGTAAACAATAGTACCACCGCCTCCATTTGCCAGATCAAGGGTAAATTCGCTCTTCCACCAACCTCCGGCATCTACAGCAGTAGTACAGATGCGTGCCATGCCTGCAACAGTTGCTGCCGGTGATATGAAGTCGCTTGTTCTATCGATCGGAATCGTGAACAAGGTCGTTCCATCGCAATTCCACGAATTGTTAATCACGCCTCCCAACAGGTAAACTTCCGGCAAACGGAATGAAATTGTTTTTCCTTCTGCAGTTACTGTGACAACTACCAGATACCATCCGGATTTACCAATGCTAATATTGTCAGTTCCGGAAAGAGTTAATCCGGCAAATTCTATTGTTTCCGGAGATAAGAAATCTTCGTTGTAGCCGAAGCCACCTTCCCAATTTCTAGCCGGAGCAAATTTGATTTGATCTCCCGCTGTGTAATATTGTATACTCCAGAACATTCCGGGAGTTTGTGTCACAGGAACCATTTCAGGAGCTACTGCCCAATCCCATCCTGCACTGTACGGAGATCCATTGATGTACATGTGTTCAGGCAAATCCTCCTTGATTGTGTATGTATAATCTTCTACATTAATCGTAATTTTCATTTTCTTTCCGCCGGTGCAGGTGAGATTATCCGGGTCGGTTCCTTCTTTATCCCTGAAAGCCAATAATCCCGGATCCGGATCTTCTATTACTTTGGAAGCACCCAAGGCTCTTTGCCAGGCATCCGGAGCTTCTATCGCACTTCCCGGGACAATCTTGAAATCAAACTTCTCTTCCGGCTCGACGACTACCGAAAAGAGATACTGATTATCTTGGTCTGCTTCGAACTTCGTAGCTGTCGCTTTGTCCATCTGCCAGCCGTTTAGCCCACCTACCATATAATACTCCGTATCTACAGCCGGAGTTGCAACAGGTGTGAACACTGATTTCATTTCCGGATAATCAGTCAGTGAAGTTGCTTCACCATTGGTTGTCGTGACCATCGGTGTGAGTTTTAAGGTGACTTCGCGCTCTACTGATTTTTGCGACTTATACAAACTTGCCACTTTCTGGTCAAGTTCAGTCAGCCTGACTTTTACGCCCCCGTTTTTTACTCTAGACGGTAGATTTAATGTCTGTCCTTCAGCAACTAATTCTATATTACAAGCTGTGAGTGAGAAGTTTTCTGCAATCGAAGATACAGAGGCGATCACCACAGAATCGCCCGGCTGTTCTTCGAGCTTCATACTGGTAACAGGAGTTATATCTACCATTGCGGTTATAGCTTCTTCCTGAGGATTGGACTGGGGATCAGCCCAGTCCTTAAAATCTTCATCGCAAGCGGTGAAAGCTGCCGAAGCAAGCAACAGACACGCCATATATGATAATCTTTTCATGATATTCAATTATTAAAGTTAACGATTATTGAGTAACGGAACCGGTCATCTGAACAAAGTTCAGATTTATTTTCTGCCCTGCCTTAACGTTTATCGCATATTCAGGACCTATTTCCGACCAACTGTCAATCACACTTTTGTTTTCACGGAACACGATCTTTCCATTAGGAATAGCGAACTCCGTACGCCACCAGTCTTCTCCCGGAACTTTGACGGACATACGCAATTCTCCGCCTCCGGTGCATAACGGTGAAACAAAGTCTGCATCTGCCGTTGTTGGTGCCTGGAATTTACCTTTATCGCCAAATGTCCAATCTCCTATAGCATTGCCTATCAGATAAACTTCGCCCGGAGCAATATCCAGCGTAAAGGCATAATCAGTCCCTTTGATGCTTACAGACATGATCACTGTATACCAGCCTGTGACATTAACGCTGATATTTTGTCCGCCAAATCCATCATCCGATCCGGTGAATGCATCCGAGGCTATTGTCAGACGTGGATCGTTGAATCCGATGTATTCTCCTTCTTTAGTACCGAACTTGAACATATCAGTGCCTCCGAAATAGAATAAACCGAAGAACTTGGACATTCCGTTTACTGCTGCCAAAGGCACCCAGTTGCTCCAATTACTACCTGCCATCGAGCCATTGATAAATATACTGGAAGGTAATTCGAGAGGCGGTACAGCTTTATATCCCAATACTTTGGGAAGTTCAATTACATTCGAAAAAGCGATGCCACGACCACTATTGGTCAGTTCCGCTTTCAGGCGTACATAAACGGGTATGGGAGTGGTCGGAAATTCTTCATCGGAGGATGCACTCCACAAGTCTCCCAGTGCCAATGCAAATTCTAAAGCTTTTACTTCCATTTTGGCAGAAGAATGGGTAGTCCCCAAAGTTGTATAATTAGCTTCCGTATTTGTCTCTGCATGAGCGTCAACGAAATTTTCTTCCAGTGAAATTTGTACTGAATAAGTGGTTGCCATCGGAATCCCGTAATCCGGTTGTGTACAGGTTAATTCCAATGATTCGGAGTTTTTAAGGTCGTACACGTTGTTGGAAGCAAAAGCTGGCACATTCAGTACGAACGTATCCGGTTCGTTCAACACAGGGTTGCTGTCACGGTCTGCTTCACAGGCGGACAGAGCTAGTAGCCCCATTGTCAATGTAAATAGTTTATATAGGTTTTTCATTGTTTTCAGTCTTTAAAACGTGAATAAAGGTTCTATCAATATCCCGGATTCTGAGTCATATTTGTATTCGTCAGCGTTTCTGTTTTCGGTATCGGATAGAGATTATAGATCGAACTCACACCGTTTCCTTCAAAGGAACCGCCTTTCCAATCCCAGAGATAGGTGCTTGAGGTGAAGTAGCCATAACGGATCAAATCTGTGCGTCTGAATCCTTCCAGATACAATTCGCGGGCACGTTCATCCAGAATATAATCTAATGTCAGGTTATTGGCAGAGGGTATTTCTGTTGCTTTGGCACGGTCTCTGAGGGCTTTGATATCCAACCAGGCATTTTGTTGTGCATTTGCGCCGCCTGCTCTCAAATAGGCTTCCGCGCGAATCAGATAAGCTTCGGCCAAACGGAAGAACGGAATGTCCGTATCGGGAATTTTAGCATCGTGAGCAGGTTGTCCGTCCGAGCGCAGATTACTCCATTTCATAAATGAAAGTCCGTCGGTGAATTTACCTACACTTTCCAGTTCGGCTTTGCGACCGGTTGTATAGAACAAGGCGCGTTCATCTTTTGCAGCAGCCTGCACATCTCTCACATTCTGCCATTTATTATCGGTATATTCGGTGAAAGGAATATCCTCACTGTTTGCGAAGAACTTGTCAACCAGTGCTTTGCGTGTACGGATACATTCCCAGGGGTCATTTGTCCCGCGATTCGGCATGTCGCTCTTTTGCGTTGCAGCAATCAGGAAGTAACTTCCTCCGTAACTCTTCGCTTGTACACCATCCTGACGGATAGAAAGGATGATTTCTTTTTTAGCATCAGGATTTTCATCATTGTCTGCCATAAAAAGTTGTTCGTAATTTCCACACAATCCGTATCCATTGGAGGGATCGAGCACTTTGCCGGCATAGGTGATAGCATCATTCCAACGCGGTTGTCCGGTGTATACTTCGGCATTGAGATACAAACGGGCACGCAGCAACCAGCAAGCAGCTTTGTCGGCACGTCCGAAAGGAGCTTGACGCGGTTCGCTCATATCATTTTCGATGCTTTCCAGTTCGCTTTCAATATAAGCGAACAGTTCGGAGGCCGTCTTTTGAGGAGGATTCTCTTTGGAGAAGTGTTCGGTGAAAGGAGCTTTTCCGAAGGTATCCATCAGATAATAGTAAAACAAGGAACGGAGAAAACGGGCTTCGGCACGTTGCTGAACGGAGGTAGCATCCTCTTTTCCGGCGATCTGATCCAGGAAGAAATTGCAGAGTGTGATATTATATGCTAAACGATTATATAATATTTCTGTCTGCTGATGAGAGGAGTTCCAACGCATATAGGTTAGTTCGGGAATACCGGCATTTTCTTGCCAGGTCCATATCATCTCATCAGTGCCATATTCATTGTTAGTGAAAAGAGCGCGATAGAAACAGGATTGACCTTCGTCCTTTACTGCGATATCCGGATCTTCGCTCAATTTTTGTCCGGTAAGTCCCAGTGAAGCGTATAGTTTGGTAAAGTACATATCTTGGTCGAAGGTGGCAGTCATCTGAGGATCGATTGGAGATATATCCAGGTCATTGATACAGGAGGTCATTCCGGTGGTCAGGCTAAGGAACAACGCTGCTGAAACTATTGATTTTATATATTTGAACTTCATAATAGTCTACTTTTTAATAAATTACAATCTTAGAACTGAAGACTTAGCCCGAACAGGATAGTGATCGGATGAGGATAAATGTTCCTGTCAATACCTGCTACTCCGGCATCATTTCCTGAACTGATAACCGATTCAGGATCGAGTCCTGTGTACTTGGTGATAACAAACGGATTCTGTACAGTACCGTAAATACGACCGTTGATACCTTTATAAGCCTGTGACTTCAGTAAATTTTTGAAGCTATAACCTACTGTTATATTATCACAACGCAAGAATGAAGCATTCTCAACGAAACGATCGGACAGATAATAGTCTCCCTTTCCTTCAAATCCCAGATTCACGGCAGCTGTCGGGCGATTGGAATAGTAGCCATGATTAAAGATTCCTCCCTTGCCGACACTGGATTTACTGGCCAGTACGTCATTGTACACATAGTTATTCAGGCTGGCACGGAGGGCAAAGCTTAAATCCCAATTTTTATAAGTGAATTTGGAAGTCAGTCCCATCAATACGTCAGCGGCAGGTTTTTTATAGATATATTTGTCCGAAGCGTTGATGACACCATCTCCGTTACGGTCTACGAACATGTTTTCAATCGGTTTTCCATCCTTATCATACACTTGTTGGTAAACGAAGAATGAGTTCATCGGATAACCTACTTTCTGTACCTGGCAGGTTGCGCCGCTAATACCAGTAGATACACCTCCGGTTTCTACATAGTAATTAGAATCATCTCCTCCGGTCAGTTTAGTGATTTCATTTTTGTTCCAAGTGATGTTATATCCCAAGTCCCAGACAAAATCTTTGGTTACAATAGGTTTGGCATTGATGGTGAATTCAAGCCCCGTATTTTTTAATGAACCGATGTTGCTGATCAGTTGGGTATTAAAGTTAGTCCCCGCCGCAATCTTTACGGTATTGATTAAATCGTCGGTTTTCCGGTAATAGTAATCCATCGAGCCGGAGATACGTCCGTTCAGGAAAGCAAAGTCGAAACCTGCGTTATAAGTCGTTGTCTCTTCCCATTTCAGGTCTTCGTTATAAGCTTTAGGACGCATAGTGCCATAATAGGTATCCCCGAAAGGATAATAACCTCCGGCTGCGTTGACGCGGTACAGTGCCATATAAGGGAAATCATAATCGTCGCCTAAGTTCTGCTGACCCGTGATACCCCATCCGAGGCGGAGTTTCAGATCTGACAATACTTCTACGTTTTTCAGGAAATTTTCTTCTTTCAGTTTCCATCCCAAAGCAACAGAAGGGAAGCTACTCCAACGGTTGTCTTTAGAGAAACGGGAAGAACCGTCCTGGCGGAAAGTGGCTGTCAGCAAATAACGGCTAAGTAATGTATAATTTACGCGGGCAAAATAAGAAACTAATGTACTGTGATGTCCCCAGGCTGTTTGTGAGCGCAGATTCGGATTGTAGGCTTCGCCTGTTAACGGATTTGTTCCTTGTCCGACTTTATATCCGGTATAGTGGAAATGTTGCTCTTCACCACCCAGCATTACGTCGACATAATGATCCCCGATTTCTTTGGAATATTGTGCATAGGCATTCACCGACAGGTTATATTTGTAGCCGTAGTCAGTCCCGTTCCAACCATAGTAATAAGAGCCCGGGGCATAAGGTGAATTTACATTCTTTTCCTTACCTTCCGAGTAGTCACCGCCTACGTTAGCATGGATATGCAGGTCAGGGAGGAAGTGGAATTTATAGTCTACTTCTACATTGCTGATAAAACTGGTGTTTCTGGAAGTATGTTTCTTTAGTTTCAGTAGGGAAACAGGGTTGGCGGTTGAATTACTTTCCAGTGTAAGCGGCCATTCCGGATCGTTATATGAACTACCGTCACTGGTCGGTTGGTAGAATCCACCGAAGTTTTTGTACATGTCCGAAGAGTCATATACAGGTTGGGTCGGGTCCATGGTCAAAGCTGCGCCGATAGCCCCGTCGTCAGCATAACGTTGGTTGGCCCACATCATTTTAGCATTGATATTGAACTTCAGGTGATCTTTAAAGAAAGAGGGTGCCAGATTGACGGAGGCGGTATAACGCTCGAAATTAGATGTCATCAGGATCCCATTCTGATTGGTGTAACCGAAAGAAACACGATAAGGCATATTTTTCAAACCACCGCTTACAGTCACGTTATGGTCTGTACTAACGGCTGTCTGGAAAATTTCTTTCTGCCAGTCAGTGTTTGCTTCACCGAAGGGGCTTGGAGCATTTCCTTCACCATAAAGTTTGGATACGTATCCTTTGAATTCATTGGCATCCATTACGTCTATTGTCTTTTGCAGTATACCGGCGGAAACGTTACCTTCATAGTTCACCTGTGGTTTGCTGCCTGCTTTCCCTTTCTTTGTAGTGATGATAATCACACCATTAGAAGCACGTGAACCATAGATGGCGGTGGCCGAAGCATCTTTCAAAACAGTGAAAGTTTCGATGTCATTCGGGTTTACCATTGCCAAAGGATTAGTCAAACCTTGCACACCGCTATTATCCATTGCCAGTCCGTCGATAACGATCAACGGATCGTTTTTGGCGTTCAATGATGAACCACCGCGAATACGAATCGTAGCTCCTCCACCCGGAGTACCGCTGGAAATTACATTCACACCGGCTATTTTACCTGTTATCATATCCTGTGCGCTGGTGGTTACTCCTTTGCTGATTTTATCCGGCTTGATGGCAGTAACTGATCCCGTCAAGTCGTTTTTCTTTACTGTTCCGTAACCTACAACGACTACGGCGTCCAATACTTGAGAGTCATCTTCCAGTGTGACCATTACCGAAGGAGCTGCTTTAATTTCTGCTGCTTTGTAACCGACGAATGTAATGGACAGAATAGAATTTTGAGGAACATTCAATGTGAAGTTACCGTCAAAGTCAGTGATGGTACCCGTTGTGGTACCCTTGGCAATGACATTGGCGCCAATCACGGGTTCGCCCATAGCATCTTTCACATGTCCTTTGACTGTGATTTGCTGTGCATAAGCGCCCAGTGATAAAAACATCCCTATTAACAAGGGGAGAATCGTTTGAACAATTCTAAATTTAACTTGCTTCATGCATTTAAAAAATTAAAGTTAACAATATAGTAATATTATTTCTCTCTCTTAAAAGTTTCTTTAAAAATACCTATTGAAAACACTTTTTTTAAGACTATCCTTTATTTATAGTCTTTTCAATCCCTTAACCTCTGATTTGTCTTTCACCTCTTTGATACTGATTGCGTATCCACCGCCATTGGCAGCGTGCAGATTCAGTTTGCTTTTATTATTCAAGATACCTTTTTTGATGGTGTATGCCTGCGGGTTATCTTTCCAGTCGGCATCTTTGGCATCTGCGTATACGGTAGCGACGTATTGTTTTCCCGGTTCCAGGAAATCGAACGTTAATTGGGAGTCGTGGCCGTTTTCACCGGCTGTGCAGCCTATGTACCAGTCGTCCGTTCCTTTTGCTTTGCGGGCAATTGTGATGTATTCTCCCGGTTCTGCTTCCAGATAGATTGTTTTGTCCCAGTCGAGAGCGACGTCTTTGATAAACTGGAAAGCATCCATAAAGCGTTCGTAGTTTTCCGGAATATCGGCAGCCATCTGCAAAGGGCTATACATGGTGACATACAATGCCAGTTGGCGTGCAATGGTTGAACGTACCTGGGAGTTGTTTGCCGGATTCATCTGGTTACAGTGAGTCTCGAAGATGCCGGGAGTGTAATCCATCGGACCACCGACCAGGCGTGTGAAAGGCAGAATCGTCGTGTGGTATACTTTATTTCCTCCAAATGATTCATATTCTGTTCCACGTGCGGATTCATTACCGATCAGATTGGGATATGTACGGCAGATACCGGTTGGACGGGTTGCTTCGTGTGCATTGACCATGATTTTATAATCGGCGGCTTTTTTCACGGCATACAGGTAATGATTATTCATCCATTGACCGTAATGATGTTCTCCGCGTGGAATGATATTACCCACATAACCGCTTTTAACCGAGTTATATCCATTGTCTACCATGAATTGGTAAGCTTTATCCAGGTGACGTTCGTAGTTGCGAACAGATGCAGAAGTCTCATGGTGCATCATCATTTTAATTCCTTTGCTTGCAGCATAACGATGGATTTCCTGTACGTCGAAATCAGGATATGCAGTCAGGAAGTCAAATACATAGTCTTTGCTGTTGCCGAACCAGTCTTCCCATCCTTCATTCCAACCTTCTACCAGCACTGCATCAAATCCGTTGGCTGCGGCAAAGTCGATGTAACGTTTCACGTTAGCTGTATTGGCAGAATGTTTGCCGTTCGGTTTGGTTTTGGAGTAGTCTGTAACGCCAAGTTTCACGCTGGTCAGTTCATCTGTATAAGCCCAGGAACCTTTTCCGGTAATCATGTCCCACCATACGCCTATATATTTCACCGGTTTAATCCAGGAGGCGGCGTCTGCTATCTTACAAGGTTCGTTCAGGTTGAGGGTGATGCGGGAGGCGAGAATGTTACGTGCATCATCACTGACGATGATCGTACGCCACGGAGAGTTGTACGGAGTCTGCATGTAACCTTTATCCCCTTTTGCATCCGGTGTCAGCCAGGATTCGAATATCATGTTTTTGTCGTCCAGATTGAGGTGCATACAAGAATAATCAATCAAAGCGGCTTCGTGCAGATTGATGTATAAACCATCATCTGTTTTCATCATCAGTGCCGTCTGTACACCTGTCGGTGAAAATGGGGTTTGAGAAGAATTTGGAGTGATCGCCTGTTGCATCAAACCTCTGATTTCCGATAGACGGGAGATGGTGTAGTCGTACTCTTGAGTATCGTAATCACCTGGTATCCAGTATGCGATATGGTTGCCTGCCATGGCAAATTGGGAATGTTCTTCCTTGATAACGAAGTAGTTCAGTGATTTCTGTTGCGGAAATTCATAACGGAATCCCAAACCATCATTGAACAGGCGGAAGCGAACAACGATGGAACGGTCGTTCATTGGCTGAAACAGATTGACTGCCAGTTCGTTATACTGATTGCGGATTTTCTTTTCTTCTCCCCAGACCGGTTGCCAGGTTTCGTCAAAGGTAGTCGTTTGCGCATCTTTCAGCTTGAAGCCATTATAAAGATTGGATTTAGAATCGAGCTTAGTGAGGTCTCTGCGGTCTACCCAGTCA
>DXOJ01000740.1:17090-20338 GCA_019412865.1 Bacteroides sp.
ATTATCTTCTTTTTTCAATTCCAGTCCGAGAGTGCTCGGCTTAATTACCACCTTGCCTTTGTAAGTCAAGTCGTAGGTTGGTGCGCCTTCTTTGTTAACCTGAAAGGTTAGAACCAGATTGCCATCCGGTGAGGTCAGTTTCTGTTGTGCATTCGCAATGAATGAGATGCAAAGGAATGCGATGATCGAAAAAAACTTTTTCTTTTTCATTCTATTTATGGTATTAAATTGTAAGCTAACCGATATTTCTATTCCTGTTTGTTTCGGATATTGCAAATGTAGCAACCACCTTCACCTTTTTTGCTTGATTAGAATAAAAATACAAGTTAGTATAAAGGCTAGTATCTTGTTTTATAATTGTTTATCTATCAGATTTCATTGGATAAATATAAGTCGTAGTGAACTAGCTTAGAAGGATAAAAGGTATATCCCACGGCTTGGAAGTGTTAATTCATTTCTTAATTCAATCTTTTTGTCTGTGAGCAAATCATGAGCAGACGAGGTGGGGAGTATTTCCTGATAAGGATGTAAGTCAATAGTCTGTTCCCGGTCGTTTCCATTCAGAAAGACAACGACTGATTGGTTACCGTATTTGCGTTCATAAACATAAATGCCTTTATTGGGTGCGAAATGTTTTAGTTTGCCTTTGGCGATGACTTCATTTCCTTTTCTCCATTGGAGCAGTTTTTGCATAAAAGAGAAGGCTTCATTTTGTTGCGGAGTACGGTTGGTTGCTTCAAAACAGTTTTTGGCGTCATTCTGCCAACCTCCCGGAAAGTCACATCGGAGTAATCCGTCTCCATTTGCTTTGTCGGCTGCCATCAGGATTTCAGTTCCATAATATATTTGTGGAATTCCACGGGTAGTCAGTAAGAATGTCAAGGCTTGTTTATATCGGTTCAGGTTCTTGGTATCTTCCTCCGAACGGTAGAAACGGGAAGTATCGTGATTATCGAGGAAGGTCAGCAGACTCATTGGATCGGCGTAGACAATATCCTGTGAGAGGTATTCGTAGAGTCTGAAAAGTCCTCCGTTCCATTCGGTGGTTTCTTCGTCGAAAGCTTTATTTATTTCTTCCATCAGTGGGAAATCCATGACAGTAGGAAGATAACTGTTTTTCGGATAAGCAAGTTTACTGTTTTTCTGCCAGTAGGAGATCAGTACATTGCTGCCCAGCCATGTCTCACCGACAATGTTGAATGAAGGATATTCATCATTGACCGCTTTGCACCAATGCGCCATCATTTCAAAGTCGGCGTAAGGATGTGTATCCTGGCGAATTCCGTTGATACCCGCATATTCTATCCACCAGATACTACTCTGTATCAGGTAAGTGGCTACGTGACGGTTTCGTTGGTTGAAGTCCGGCATAGTCAGTGTGAACCAACCGTCGATGGCCAGCTTTTTATCATAATCGGAAGTATAAGGGTCCATTTGGGTGGCAGTTTTGAAACTGGTCTGCATGTAGTTTCCCTCAAAGTTGAACCAATCTTTGGCAGGCATGTCTTTGAATAGATAATTGTTCGAACCGCAATGGTTGAAAATCATGTCCATGACTACCTTTAGCCCTTTAGTATTGGCTGCTTTTACGAGATTGCGAAACTCTTCATTGCTTCCGAGGCGACGGTCTACCTGGTAGTAATCGGTGATGGCATATCCATGATAAGAGCCTTCCTTCATGTCATTCTCTTGAATCGGGTTAAGCCATATACTCGTAACTCCGAGGTCTGCAATATAATCCAAATGTTTCTCTATTCCTTTTAAATCACCGCCATGACGGGCGAAAGGTTCGTTGCGGTCTATGTTTGCTTCCAACATTCCGGGAATTATATCATTGGAGGGATTGCCGTTGGCAAAGCGGTCCGGCATAATGAGATAAAGTACATCACTGGAGTTGAAGCCTTCTACTGCTGAAGCATTCTCTTTGCGCTGTCTAAGTTCATAGGGTATTTTAGTCTGTTTTTTACCTTGTTTCAGGAGAATGTCGAAGTTTTGGGGAACAGCTTTTGAAAGATCTAAATATAAGATCAGATAATTAGGATTTTCCTGTTTCACCACGTCCTGCAGGGTGATGTCATTAGAAGAAATACTTACCTCTGCGGATGATATGCCATCGCCGTATAGAAGTATTTGTAGTTCGGGATTCTTCATTCCTGCCCACCAAAAGGTAGGAGCCACTTTCTTTATATTGGTTGCGGCGAATGCTTGATGATAACCCGATAGAAGTAATAGTAAAATAGCAAATAACAAATTTCGTTTCATGGTAGCTAGATTTTTAACTGTTTGCTCGGAGAACCGATGATGCAAATGTAGGGGGATGCTGTGCACCTTTGTGAGATTAGAATGGAAATATAAACCTGTTATCTGACTATGTTGCTGATAATTAGTTGGATATTCTAATACCTTATGCCGAAAAATACAAGTGAAAATGAAAATAGTTATACCCATATTTTTCGTTTTCATTACTATATTTCTTATATTTGTAACATCTTTAAAAAGGAACCTTATGAAAAATCTAACCCTTTATATGCTATTTCTTCTTTTGCTCTTTCCTTTTTCGTTGTGTGCAATGCATACGGATAATGCGGCTGCTCTTAAAAAGCTGGATGAAGTTATAAGCAAGAAAGAGACTTTCCAGATTCGGAAAGAGAAAGAGATTAATAACTTGAAATTAGAACTTGCCCATTCTACTGATCCTGTTCGAAAATATGAATTATATGCCTCTCTTTTTGGTGCTTATTTGCATTATCAGGCAGACTCGTCCTTATATTATATTAACCGTGAGATGGAAATCCTTCCATTGTTGAACCGCCCGGAATTGGAGTATGAGATCATCATTAATCGTGCTACGGTAATGGGAGTAATGGGAATGTATATAGAAGCCATTGAACAGTTGGAGAGAATTGATTCTAAGAAATTGAATGAGTGGACTCGGTTATCTTATTATCAGACGTATCGTGCCTGCTACGGGTGGTTAGCAGATTATACGACCAATAAGAATGAAAAAGAGAAGTATTTGAAGAAAACCGATTTATATAGAGATTCCATTATTGCTGCGATGCCTCCAGAGGCAAACAAAACGATTGTTTTAGCCGAAAAATGCATAATGAACGGGAAAGCCGATGTCGCTGTGGATATGCTGAACAATGCTTTGAAAGAAATTCAGGATGAACGTCAGAAAGTATATATTTATTAACCCGTTGGCGGAATTAAAAAGATAATATATTGATGTTTAAAAAGTTGTGCAT
>DXOJ01000741.1:0-3692 GCA_019412865.1 Bacteroides sp.
GAAAAATATTTATCAAAACTTTTACAGGATAATGATTTTTAATGCGTCTGCCCTGCAACTGTCAGACGAATAAATTTATGTATGATGAATATTAAATCATCGCATATTACCAATTAAATTTTAGAAGAACTAAGATTAGTTCATTCCCACACGGTTATGAATCAATTGATATTTTAGCAAATAAGTATTGAAACGCAGATTAACGCAGATTTTCGTAAAGAATAAAAAAGTTCTCAAACATGGCGCAGCCTTCTAATAATCTGCGAAAATCTGCGTTAATCTGCGTTTCAATAAATGTTCATTTGGCTCATTTCGGTGCATATTTGAACTTTATAAAGCAACTATTGTTTTCTTCAAACCTAAACTTTTAACGAATAAGCATTATGAAGATACAGACGGGACGGGGAACAATTCCTCTTATTACTTTAATTGCCATCTGGTCTATTTCGGCATTGACTTCATTGCCGGGACTGGCTGTTTCACCTATATTGGGTGATCTTACGAAGATATTTCCAAAAGCTACGGATCTGGACATACAGATGTTGACTTCGCTGCCATCACTGCTCATTATTCCTTTTATATTGCTGGGTGGTAAACTGACAGAGAAAGTCGATTATGTCCGTGTATTAAAGGTCGGACTCTGGCTTTTTGCCGCGAGCGGTATTTTGTATCTGATTTCCAATCGAATGTGGCAATTAATTGTGGTAAGTGCTTTGCTCGGTATCGGTTCCGGTCTGATTATCCCTTTATCTACCGGGTTGGTTTCCAGATACTTTGTAGGAACCTATCGGGTGAAACAGTTCGGATTAAGCTCCGCTATTACTAATTTCACATTAGTGATAGCAACTGCCGTAACGGGCTATCTTGCAGAAGTCAGCTGGCATCTGCCTTTCCTGGTCTATCTCCTCCCATTGATTTCCATTCTGCTGGTAGGACATTTGAAAGAGGACCGGACGGGAGAAGTCGCTTTTACACCCTCTCCTTCCTCTTCTGCAGATACTACAAAAGACAACGAAGCCTCCGAACAATCTACTTCCATAGATATAGGAGGCAGCAAATACGGTATTCACATCAAACATCTGATAGAGTTGATGCTCTTCTATGGCGTGATAACATATATCGTGGTAGTAGTGATCTTCAATCTACCTTTCTTAATGGAAAAGCATCACTTTTCCAGTGGTAATTCCGGATTGATGATTTCGCTTTTCTTTCTGGCCATCACCGCTCCGGGTTTTTGCCTGGACAAGATTGTAGCCCTGCTGAAAGGACGTACAAAAGCATACAGCCTCCTGTCTATGGCATTGGGATTGTTGTTAATCTGGATAGCTCCGATCGAATGGCTGATTATTCCCGGATGTATCCTGGTTGGTTTGGGATATGGCATTATTCAACCTATGCTTTATGATAAGACCACCCAGACCGCACTGCCGCAAAAGACCACATTGGCTTTGGCGTTTGTGATGATGATGAATTATCTGGCTATCTTGCTTTATCCCTTTATTGTCGATTTTTTCCAGTGGATATTCCATACCCAATCACAGGAGTTTCCTTTTATTTTTAATCTTCTGATAACTATTGTTACTCTTTTCTGGGCATATCGGCGCCGTAATACCTTTTTGTTTAACGACCAATTAAAATAGAAAATGAAGAATAAGAAACTGGAAGCCAATCTTAGCATGGCTGTCTCGAAAGTATTTAGCGGTTTAAATATGAATGCCTTAAAGTATCTTCTGCCTTTGTGGATGAGTCCATTGACAGGAGCCACGCTCCGTTGCACATTTGCAGCAGCTGCTTTTTGGGTGATCGGGTGGTTTATGCCTCCGGAGAAATCGTCAACCAGAGATAAATGGCTCCTCTTTCTGTTGGGGGCTTTGGGGCTTTACGGTTTTATGTTTCTCTATCTGGCCGGATTGAGTAAAACAACTCCTGTCTCCAGTTCCATATTTACCAGTCTCCAGCCTATTTGGGTTTTTCTTATCATGATATTCTTTTATAAGGAGAAGGCGGGCGCTAAAAAAATAATAGGAATTTCTATCGGTCTGATAGGGGCGTTGGTTTGCATCCTAACCCAGCAAAGCGATGATTTGGCCTCTGATGCTTTTACGGGGAATATGCTTTGTCTTCTAAGTTCTGTGGTGTATGCTGTCTATCTAATTCTTAGTCAGCGCATCCTCACGGCCATTGGAGCGATAACGATGTTGCGATATACCTTTTCCGGTGCTGCCGTGTCTGCCATTATAGTCACGTTTATTACAGGATTTGATGCCCCGGTATTCTCCATGCCGTTCCATTGGACGCCTTTCCTTATTCTGATGTTCGTATTGATTTTCCCGACCACTATCAGTTATATGCTGCTGCCTGTCGGTTTGAAATATCTGAAGACAACGGTCGTCGCTATCTACGGTTATCTGATTCTGATTGTGGCGACTATTACCTCCCTTGCTCTCGGACAAGACCGTTTTAGCTGGACGCAGACATTTGCAATCATTTTTATCTGTATTGGAGTTTACCTGGTTGAAGTGGCCGAAAGTAAAGAAAAGTAAAGAAAAAAGGCATTCCATCACGGAATGCCTTTCATTATTTCATCATCATGTTTTATAGAGAGGAGTTGATTGCTTGCGCTATGGACTTGAATTCTTCATCCGACAATTTCAGTTTCGGATTCGAAAACAACATATCCGATTCCTTTTGAATAGGAATTAAATGAATATGTGCATGGGGTACTTCCAGTCCGATAACAGCTTCGCCTACCTTTTGGCAAGGGAATGCTTTTTTAATGGCACAGGCTACTTGCTTTGCAAACACGTGCATAGCAGCCAGGTCTTCATCGCTCAAATCGAAAATATAGTCTACTTCCTGTTTGGGCACTACCAATGTATGTCCCTTTACCAACGGATTGATATCGAGAAAAGCAAAAAACTTTTCGTTTTCTGCCACCTTGTAGCAGGGGATTTCTCCTGCGATGATTCTACTGAATATTGTTGCCATAACTTTTATTGATAAATTAAGGCAAGCCTCACATGGAGACCTGCCTTTACGTTAAATTGATATGTTTACTACTTCCAGTGCAATTTTACCTTGTGGAACAGTAATTTCTGCTACATCACCCACTTTCTTGCCAAGCAGACCTTGTGCAATCGGGGTGTTAACGGAAATCTTCCCTTCCTTCAGGTTAGCTTCACTTTCGGAAACGATGGTATAAGTCATCTTCATACCGTTCTTTACATTCTTCAGTTCCACTTTATTTAAAATCTGTACAGAATCTGTTTTCAGTTTAGATTCATCAATGATTTTTGCGTCTGCAATGGTAGCTTTCAATTTGTTGATGCGCATTTCAAGCATACCCTGCGCCTCTTTGGCGGCATCGTATTCTGCATTTTCCGACAAGTCTCCTTTATCTCTGGCTTCGGCTATTGCCGCAGAGATCTTCGGGCGTTCCACTGTTTCCAGTTCCTTCAGTTCCGCCATCAGTTTCTTGTAACCTTCTTCTGACATATAAGCCATGATGTTTTCCTCCTTTAATTGTTTTAAATGGTCATATAAACAAAAAAGAATTCCAACATGAGCCATGTTGGAACCCTCTTTTCATTATTTCTTTGCAAAGATAGCCTTTTAAGTGATACGTGTCAAGTGAAAAAAGATGCTATGTAACATATTTAAATGAAATATGCTAAATTATAACAACTTAGAGC
>DXOJ01000741.1:3702-5083 GCA_019412865.1 Bacteroides sp.
ACTTAGAGCAATGACTTGACAGCTGCTTCCAAATCCTTAATGTCTTCGCCACGAAGCTTCAATTCGTTGTTACGATTAATCAAAAAGATAGATGGAACCTGACGAACATTATATACGGCTACGTTGGTAGAGTAAACTCCGTTTCCATCGCGCACACAGACCCATGGAAGATTATCTGCCGCTGTTTTCCAGTAGTGTTCGTCCGCGTCGAGAGATACTTGGTATATTTCCAGTCCTTGTTTTGCGTATTCATTATATAGTTCGCGAAGCATCAGGTTGTGAGGAGCTCCGGCAGGCGACTGGAATACAGAGAAATCGAGCAAAACGACTTTGCCTTTCAGGTCGGTCAGCTTGCGCACATTTCCTTTCACATCACGCAAGGCAATGTCGATAATACCGGTTTCTACGATTTTGTCCTGTGGAATTTCCAGAGCTTTTGTTTGCGGCTGACGCGTGTTCTTCATTCCTTTGATTACAATATTATAAAGGTTCTTGGAACGTACCGCATGAGGAAACGCATTGTTGAGGCTCGTAGCAACAGCTGCGAAACATTTCACATCGTCTTTATTGTTCAACGGATCGAATATCAGATAATTATTGAGCTTCTGGAACAGGGCAAAGTAAGCTGCAGCCGTGTTGGGAGCAGCAAAAATATAGTTCACTTTGATATCTTCCTTATAGTTGTTGAGCAATGTTGCCAGGCTGTCTTCAAACACATCATGTCCTATTCCGTTACTGCGCAGGGATGCCAGTAAATTGTCCACCTCTTTTTGAAGGCGAATCTGCTTCAACGTTAGTTCTTTTATCTTATTGCTGTTTTCCGAACCTTCCACCGTATAAGTAGTAGAGAAATCCACATACGGAGCTTTGATTTGAATTGTTTCGATAGAATCTACAGAAAAATTGATGATTTTGTCGTCAATCCGCAAACGGTAAAATTCGGGTGACTCGGGACGAGGCTGCTTGAAACTGAATGTACCTTCCCCTTTCAGCTTCACTGAATCGAGCGGAACAATACCTTCCAGACCGGAAGCTTCGAGATAAAGCATTTTACCGTCGGCTCCTGATACATCCCCGTTCACCTGGAATTTAGGGCCGGAACTACAAGCAGTAATAGTAAGTGCGGCGAGCGCTGCAAAAGTAACCTTTTTCATATAGTGTGTGTTATTAACGAGATGCAAATATACTTCTTTTCGAGATTAGTCAAAGCATTTTGCTGTGTTCTTCATCCTAATTTTGAAAAAAAATCAGTTCGCCACTAACTTTTTACCTCATTTCCACCTAATTACCACGATAAATGTATATCTTTGCAGGAATTTTGAAAGAAAAAGTATAGATAAAACAATTTTTATGATTAACCCAATTGTTAAGACGATCGAGT
>DXOJ01000742.1 GCA_019412865.1 Bacteroides sp.
GTACATGACATTGAGGACATACCGCCTGATGCCGACATCCGAGGTTATGTTTAAATTTGTATATTAATTTATATTTTTATATATTTGCAACTGTTGTTGTCTAATTTACATCAGAATGACACGTGTTCGGAATATGGGAAGAATACTGTCCGCATTCCTCATGCTGGGAATTTCCTCCATGTGCGGAGCCCAGATATATAAATACTTGGGAATAGAGGACGGATTGAGTAACCGGAGGATTTACCGTATCCAAAAAGACGGGAGGGGATACATGTGGTTCCTCACCCAGGAGGGGATGGACCGTTATGACGGCAAGCGGATCAGGCATTACACTGTTCTTGACGGCAATCTGAAGGTGGCCCCGCAAGTCAATCTGAACTGGCTCTACACCGACACGGAGAACACGCTGTGGGTTGTGGGAAGGAAAGGCCGTATTTTCCATTACGACACCCTCCATGACCGTTTCCGGATGGTATACAGGATACCCGGTCTTCAGGATGACTTCGCCACGGGCATGCTCTGTTACGCCTATATGGACCGTGGGGACCGCATATGGCTCTGTCAGGGTGACCATATCATCCGCTATGACACCCGCACAGGCATTGCGCAGCGGCTGGTCTCCCGTTTAAGAGGTGATATAACCGCTATCAGCGAGACGGACGGTACAAACCTTTTCATCGGTACCGTGAACGGACTTTTTCCGGTACGGGAAAGGGACGGTGTCCTTGAGGCGCTTGCGGACACGGACAGCATCCGGACGCCGGTCAGCGAACTCTACTACCACCCCGGTTCGAAGAAACTGTTCGTGGGAACCTTCAGGAAAGGCATACTTGTATACGGAGTGTCCGCAGGCAGTACGCTGCGGAATGTGGCCGTCAACCGGATCACCCCTCTCAATGACCGGGAGCTGCTGATAGCCACGGGCGGAAGGGGGGTATACAGGATGGATGTGGACTCGCTAGTGCCCAAACCCTATATAACCGCCGACTACGCCAGCCACAACGGCATGAACGGAGACAATATCAATGACATTTATGTGGATGGCGGGGACCGTATCTGGCTTGCCAACTACCCCGCTGGAGTCACAATCCGGAATAACCGCTACCAGAGCTATGAATGGTTCCGGCACTCACCGGGCAACAGCCGGTCGCTGGTTAACGACCAGGTGCACGATGTCATCGAAGACAGCGAAGGCGACTTGTGGTTCGCCACCAGCAACGGGATCAGCCTGCTGCAGCCTGCGGTAGGACGGTGGCGCTCCTTTCTCAGCCGGTCCGATGGGATACAGGATGGCGGGAACCATATCTTCCTGACGCTCTGCGAGGTCTCGCCGGGTGTCATCTGCGCCGGCGGGTACGCTTCGGGCCTGTACAGGATCGAAAAGAAAACCGGGAGGGTGGAATACTTTCCCCCCTCCTTTGCAGCAGAGGGGCGTCCAGACCAGTATATCAATGACATCGGAAAAGATTCCGGAGGATGTATATGGACAGGGGGCTGCCACAATCTCAAACGTTTCGATCCCCATGACGGCACAGTACGCCTGTACCCGGTCCCGGGCCCCATCACCGCCATACTGGAGAAGGCTCCGGAATGGATGTGGATCGGTACCGGCATGGGGTTGTACCTGCTTGACGGGCACGGGGGGACCTGCAGACATATCGCCTTTCCAGTCGAGGCGGTTCATGTCTATGCACTGTACCAGGCACCGGACGGGCTCCTGTATATCGGCACCGGCGGGGCGGGACTTCTCGTCTATGACAGCGTGGAGGACAGGTTCGTCCGCCAATACCAGACCGAGAACTGCGCCCTGATATCCAATAACATCCATACCATTGTCCCCCGTGCGGACGGCACCCTGCTACTGGGGACCGAAAACAGCGTGGCCCTGTTCCGGCGTGAGAGCGGCACTTTCAGAAACTGGACGGCAGAACAAGGGCTGGCAAGCGTATGCCTCAATGCCGGGGTATCCACTTTCCGGCACGGGGAAAGCTTCGTGTTCGGGAGTAACACCGGAGCCGTCATGTTCCCCTCCGACATGAGGATACCCGCCCCGCATTTTTCTCGGATGCTCCTGCGGGATTTCATGATCTCCTACCGCCCCGTCTATCCCGGGGACAAGGGATCCCCCTTGAGGGAGGATATTGACAATACCGTCAGGCTGGAACTTGCATATGACCAGAATACCTTCTCCCTGGAAGCTGTCTCCATCAACTACGACTATCCCTCGAACATCCTATATTCATGGAAATTGGAGGGGCTCTACGAGGGCTGGAGCCATCCGGTCCAGAGCGGGCGGATACAGTTCACGAGCCTGCCCCCAGGCAACTACACCCTGCGTATCCGTGCCGTCTCCAATGAGGAGAAATACAAGGTGTATGAGGAAAGAAGCCTCGGTCTGAGTGTCGCCCGGCCGCTGTGGGCGGGTACATGGGCCATTGCCGGATATGCGTCATTGTGTGTGTTGGCTGGGGTGGTGTCTTTTCGCGTTGCCATGTTGCGCAGGCAGAAAAGGATATCAGACGAAAAGACGTGCTTCTTCATACATACTGCCCATGATGTCCGTACTCCGCTTACGCTGATCAAGGCTCCGCTGGAAGAGGTGGTGGAGAAAGACATGGTGAAGGCGGAGGGGATGGACAATGTACGGATGGCCCTGAAAAGCGTGGACGGACTTCTGGGATTGGTCACCAGCCTGATAGATTTCGAGAGTACGGACAACTACACCTTGAGACTTCATGTCTCGGAATATGAGCTCAACAGTTATCTGGAGACGACCTGTGAGGCATTCCGCACATATGCCTCCATCAGGGACATCGATATCACCCGTGAGAGCGGCTTCCCTTACCTGAATGTCCGGTTTGACAAGGACAAAATGGACTCTATATTGAAGAATATACTGTCCAACGCACTGAAGTACACTCCACGGGGCGGGAGTATCCAGGTCCGTGCCTTCGCGGACCGGCATGTATGGGGTGTGGAAGTGGAAGACACGGGGATTGGCATTCCACCTGAGGAACGGAAGAAACTGTTCAGGAACCATTTCAGGGGCAGTAATGCCGTCAATCTGCAAGTGGCGGGAAACGGTGTCGGACTGATGATGGTACATAGGCTGGTAAGGCTGCACGGAGGCAGGGTCCGCGTTACCAGTACCGAGGGGAAGGGGACCATGGTATGTGTTATTTTCCCCCTGAGGAGCAGACGCCTTGACAAGGCATGCCCCGTTGCTTCGCCCAGGAAACAGGATACCGGGGAAACCCGCATGGGACCGGATTGCGGCCCCATGCGTGAGATCCTTCCAACAATGACCGGCGGGGACCGGCAGCGTATTCTTATTGTGGAGGACAATGACGATTTGCGGACCTACCTTGAGGGGCTGCTGAAAGAGGAATACCTGGTCCAAACCTGTTCCAACGGACGGGACGCGCTGCTTGTGGCGAGAGAATACAATCCGGACCTGATACTTTCGGACGTTATGATGCCTGAAATGGGAGGGGACGAACTTTGCGCGTCCGTCAAATCCGATATTGAGACATCCCATATCCCGGTCATGCTGCTGACCGCCTTGGGAGATGAGAAGGACATGCTGGAGGGGCTGGAAAACGGAGCTGACGCCTATATCACCAAACCGTTTAGCATAAACGTGCTCAGGGCGAATATCAGGAACATACTGGCAAACCGGGCACTGCTCAGACGGGCATACGCCGGTCTTGAGGACGGAGTCGGACAGGTTCCGCCGGACTGCCACAATACCCGGGACTGGAAATTCATGGCCTCCGTAAGGGAATGCGTCATGAAGAATATCGACAACCCCGGTTTCTGTGTGGACATGCTCTGTGGCATGCAGAACATGAGCCGCACCGGATTTTTCAACAAGTTGAAGGCGCTCACCGGCCATGCCCCGGCTGACTATATCCGCTCCATGCGGCTGCAATATGCGGCACAACTGCTCAGGGAAAAAGACTGTTCGATAACGGAAATCTCGGATGACTCGGGGTTCTCCGATGTCAGATATTTCAGGGAGGTGTTCAGGAAGTACTATGGAATGAGCCCGAGTGAGTACAGGAATTCGATGAGAGGATAACATCACGGGCAGACAGACTCCAGGATATGGCAGGTCTTATTGTCGGAGATGGTGTATGTTTCGCTCCGCACCGACAAGCCGGGCACGGTTAACTCGTTCACCGTAATGATGAAGGCGAACAGCCGCCCTGCCCCAGTATTGAGGCTCGTGCCTGATAGGGATAGTAGAAATAATAGTGTTCGTCCAACAGCCCGCCTGTGAGCGGTGTCGGACTTTCAGTTTTCCATACGAGACCGCCCGTGTCGGCATCCCTCTCGGCTGTCAGTTTCACGTTGGAATAGACTGTTTGAGTGCCCCGCACCACGTATAGGCCGCAGGCCCCGCCTTCGGAAAACTTGGTTTGGCAGCCATTCTCCACAGTACGGGTGGTTTTGCGAACAGCCGACGTATATCCACCATCGGTAACGGAGAAAGTAAGTTGCTGCGCCTTGTCTTGGTTGCCCGGGAGCTCTTCTTGCGTACAGGCGGCAAGCGATAGGAGCACCGCCGCCGGAATCGAATGTAGAATGCTTTGCTACAGTTTCTTTCTTTAATGTGATTAAAAAGCGCACACGGCCAGAAACCTAACTTTATAAGTACTTATCATTACTTTCCAGAGTGGCATCTGGAAAGTGTATGGCATATGCATTGTTAGGGCTATAATATGCCTCCGTAGACGACCAGTAAGAGGTGGTATAAATTGGCGTCGGACCGCCGGCAGCGACGAGGGATGGGTTGACTATATAATTCCAAATTTCGGCATTCGGAAAATCTTTCATCATAATCTTATCATCAGTAAGTCGGGCTGGGGTTAGTCTGCCTGTGGGGTCAGTGTCTTTCGGTATACAGAAGACGACACCGGCGACCGTCTTGCCCGCTACGGATTGCGGCTTCGGGTCTGCGATGACCTGAGCTTTCCCATTGGGATAGCGTTTGCGCAGTCCGCCGTCCGAAGTGCTCCTGCCCGAATAGATGTAGTCCCCAGCCTTCACTTCATCGGCAGTGTAGTGTATTGTTTTGGCTACCGCCACATTCTCCTCGCCGCCATCAATCCAGGTGTTGCCCGGCACCGTCTGCACCACGTCTATTTCATTCGTTTTTCCTCCGTGACACCTTCGCCCGCCATGAGCGTGAACTCTACTTTTGCCATGCGGTGGTTGAAACGGAGGCTGACGGCTTGGTCATAACCTCCCACTACGGTGACGTATAGAAGGCCGAAGCCGGCATACCCGCCACTTTGGTCGATATCGGCATTCGGAGTCCGTGCCGTGACACATGTCTCGGTAGTGCTCTTCCGGTAAATGGTGTTTTCAGCATCCTTTGGGACAGTATTGCCCGAGGCGTCCATTACGTACCTTTGGAGGCTGAGCATGCCATCCAGCATCACTCCTATCTCCTTGCCGCCGGCACGGGGGTGCGGTTGCGCCACCTCCGCTGTCAGTCGCAATGGGTACTTGCCATCGGGTAAACGTGTAGTAGATTCTCCCGTTTCCATCTTGCCGCAAGAGACGAGTAGCCCGCCCGCGAGCATCAACATCGGCTACCAGCCGCTGATGCGCATCCATCGTCCGGAATATCCTGTTCCTTTCACATCGTTATTTTTCTTTGTTTTATGTGGTTAGAAAGCGCACACGGCACGCACATTGAGTGCGCCGTCCTTTTCGCTGAGCTGTGCGAAGGCATTGTAGAAATACACGCTAAAAGCGCCATTCTTATTACTGGGGCTCTCCGAAGAAGACCAGAAACGTTTATGGTTATTGCGCGGTGACAATGCGTCACCGCCAACGGCGGAGATGGAGACTTCGACTATATCCCTCGTCTCTGTGTTGTCCCGTGTGTACGCAATATTATCGACATCCTTATAACATAGCATGTGCAGTTCCTTTACCGACGGCAAGAACCATCCGGTGCTGTTTGCCGGGGCTGGATTATTTGCGATAAATGTTTTCAGGACCTCAGCAGGATTGACCAAGGCATCGGTTTTGCCGTTTGTCTTGCAATATCCGTTATACGCCCACAGCACTTTCGTGTTCTGGTAACCGAGTATCCTGTTTATGTTGCCGGTCGCATCGAAACCAGTGGCAATGTTTACGTACTCATCCTTATCGACAGGATTGAAATCTGTTCCTCTTTGAAAATCCGCCACCCAGTCGTTAACGTTTTGCCACGAGACGTTGCCCGGAGCATCTTTAATCGACACGGCAAGGCCATGGGTGCAATTGGGATGTTCTTTCACCATAATCTTGTCGAAATCCAGAGACGCCGGCGTGATCCGTCCTTCAGGATTGGTCTCTGCCGGTGTCCAGAAGACGATGGCCGCCACGCTTGCCTTCTGCTCCTCGGTCAGGGTAGTACCCTTAGGCAGCAGGTTGCCGTCGGCGAGCAGGTAATCTCCCCGTTGCATCGTGTAGTCCTTTACAGTTGTCACCGCGCCGTCCACCTTGTATCTCTTGTAACTGCCGGTAGAAAGGCCGGACGGGGTTATGGTGAACTCCTTGCTTCCCTCGTCATAATGTCCTTCGATAGTCGGTGCGGGAGTCGCGTGATTCACCAAGTAGCGGTATGTACCATCGTTCACGCGCAGCGGCTGGGCAATGCCAGAGAATGTAGTGGCGGGTGACACGGCGTAATCAGGAATCCTCTCGTCGGTAAACTTGTATTTAACGGTATTCGGCATCTCGATGACGGCCAATGCCATACGATGGTTCATGGTGAAAGAGAGGTGGAGGGTGTTGTCTTCCCCTGTCGTTGCGGAGCCTTCGGCAGTCATCAAGTCGGAGGCGGTATATGCCGCATGAGTACTTTGGTCGTCCTGAGGCTGCCAAGCGGAAACCAACGGGGCGAAGAATTCCGTGTCGGTCAAGGCTGAGCCTGTGGGAGTGGCAGTCTTTCCGCTCATATCCGTTTAGTAGGGATAGTAGAGGTAGTAGTGCTCATCCGACAATCCCCCCACAAGTGTCGTGTTGTCCTTGGACTTCCACACGAGGTCGCCCGTGGCGGCATCCCTCTCTGCGGTCAGTTTCACGTTGGAATAGAGGGTTTGAGTGCCGTGCGTCACGTATCGCCGTCAGGCATGTTTTTCCTGCCGCTATGAACAACGGCGGGGGTATATGGTTATCCGGATGTTGCCGATGGAAAAAATCGGCTGGAAGAAGAAATAAATTTCTCGCAACGTTTCACAACAGCTTTGACCTGATGCTTTTCAACACACGCCACACCGTCATGCCTGAGAGCTTTATTCTCTTCCTAAGCAGATAGTTGGCAATCCGTTGCGCTCCCCATCTTCTTGTCTCACGCACAGATTAAGGATAATGGTTTCAATTTCAGGTGTTATCTTCATATTGGCAAGTCTTGATGAACGTTTAGACTTATCGGACAATTCCGACTTGCCTTGTTCTTTCTCGCAATTTATCCAACGGTATAACGTGGAACGGGTAATCCCGCACCGAAGGGCAGTTTTTGTCACAGAACCCGTTTCGACGTATAGCTCAAGCCATTTTTGGCGCATCCGTATATCTTCTTTCATGCAACGAAGATACGGATTAAGATTTGCCAACGAAAAGAAAAAGTGTAGCGTATCTATTGATACTTTGCAATTAAATACTACTCCGCTTTTCAGCCATCTCCTTAATACCAGCCTGTCAATCTACACATTGTTGAGAAGCCATTCATGATTAATATGATCAAAACAACCCTTAATGTCACCTTCCAGTATCCATTGTGGTAAACAGTCTCTACTCAACCATCTATGAAGTGCGTCTATTGCATCCGCAGTACTTCTAAACTTTCTGAACCCATATGAGTTCGCATCCGCTTCACTTTCAGTTATAAGTTCTAAAGCCATAAGATATATCCTGCACGGCTCTGTCCTTCATGGTTGGTATTCCCAAAGATCTTGTCTTGCCATTTGCTTTGGCTATGTTGACCTTCCTCAGCGGGAAGGCCTTATATCCTCTCCTTTTCAATAAACATATAGCTTCTATTTTCTTGGCATCAGTGTCCCAC
>DXOJ01000743.1 GCA_019412865.1 Bacteroides sp.
TATAAGACTTACATGAAGAAAATAAAAGCAGATCGTTACAACAAAATCAAATAACCTTTTCACTTAATAAATTAAATTCATTATTATGAAAACTATCACACAATTTATTTTTATTATTTTGTGTTTATCAGATATGATATTCACTTCATGTGCTGATGGTGATTTCGGAGCCAATCCGTATGATCCGAATACCCCAATTACGGTATCACAGCTACCTAAAGTACTTTCTTTCACTCCTACAGAAGGAAAGGAGGGTGATGTAATTACTATTACAGGAGTAAATTTTACAACTGCCACTAATGTCGCTTTCGGTGGGAAAGGTGCGTCTAGTTTTGAAATTATTGATGATGCTACTATTGAGGCCGTTGTTAGTTCGTATGGAGGTACAGGTGCGGTAGCAGTTACAAATCATAAAGGTACACGTTCATTGGAAGGTTTTCTATTTATCAAAGAAATTGACCCGACAGAGAATCCGAATCTGGCATTGAATGGCTACGCAACAGGTTCGGCTGCTATTAGCGGAAGTATCTCGAACATCAATGACGATAATGATAAATCCTGGTGGCAAGCTGCAGGTAACGACAATGAATGGGTGAAAATAGACCTCGGGAAAATATATAGCATTAATACTGTAGTGATGACATGGGATATGAATGCAGCAGGTACTGATTGTGACCTTATGATTTCGGAAGACGATGTTAATTACACAACTATCTATTCTATCAAAAATTGGGATGCAGTCTCTAATGATGGAATTAACAAAGTCAGCTTTGACAATGCCAATGCCCGCTATGTCAAATTAGCAAATATGAAGAACTCTGCTACTCCATATAATATGACATTGTTTGAGGTTGAAATATATAATACTCCACCGGCAGAGAATTTGGCATTGCAGAAGATTGCATCCGCTTCTTCTAATAATACGGCGGCTTTCAATGCAGTCTATGGAAATACTTCATTTATGTGGCAAGCAGAAGGCAATGATGACGAGTGGTTCAAGGTAGATCTTGGAAAGATTTATACTATTAATAATGTTGTCATACAATGGGATGCGGGCGCTTATGCTGCTGATTGTGAAATCCTCATTTCACAGGACGATGTAGAATATACTTCGGTTTATTCTATCACGGGATGGGATTCTGCTGCTACAGAAGGTGCTCAGGATATGAATTTCGACAATGTGGATGCTCGTTATGTCAAGGCTTTACTCAAGAATGGAGCTACACCTTGGCGAATGACAATCAAGGAATTTGAGGTATACAAACAGTGGTAATATTTATAATTTAATAATATGGAAAAAATAATATCAATTCTGTCAATATTAATAGTGCTTCCTATACTTACACTTTCATCCTGTGATACAAGCACTGCTCCGCCTCCTACCAATGAGGAGAACTTGACAGAACAGACTATGGATGTAGTATATGATAATGTGATGACTTATCAGCTCTCTTATATCCGTTCTTTGCAGCTTTCCAGTGGAGCTATAAAGGATAAAGATACTTCGAACAGTAAAATTACTCCTTATTTTGCCCATTTTGCAGTTTTGGCTTTACTGAAAGATCCTACAAATCAGAATATAGAGGCAGTGAAGAAATATATTAAATGGTATCTTGGCAAACTGAATGGCATTACGAATCCTTATAAAGGAGGCGCAGAAATAGAAGGTTCTGTCTATGACTATTTTGGTGATTCGGAAACTACTCAAGGAACGTATGACTCTGTGGATTCTTATGCGGCTACTTTTTTGGAAATCATCATGGAATTTGCTCAAACATCCGGAGAAAATAAAAGCTGGCTTGAACAGTATAAGAGCAAAATCTCTTTGGTAGCAAGCGCAATGGTGAAAACGATCGATACCGACTTTAACCAGTTGCCAGGCACTATCACAGAAGATGAAAATGACGGTCTTAGCGTTGCTTCGTATGTTTACGACGTAAAATATCTGATGGATAATTGCGAAGTAAACATAGGACTTAAAGCTGCCAAATGGCTTAAAGATAACAACCTGATCGATAATGATTATGATTTTGCGGGCCTATTGGCAAAAAATACGGAAGGTATAGGTACATTATGGAATGGAACTACTTATGATTGGTGGAAAAGTAACTCTGTAACTACTGACTGGAAACAGTTCTATCCTGACGCAACAGCTCAACTTTATCCGGGTATGTTTAATGTGATTGAACCGAATAGTCAGACTGCTAATAAATTGTATACTCAATTTAATAAGACATATACTAGTTGGGCTAGCGGAGTAACTTACTCATCTTTTCCCTGGACAATTATTGCATATGCGGCAGCCACTATCAATGATGCTGTACGAGTGAATACCTACTTGAAACACATTAATTCTTTAAACATTAAAGGACAGCAAAAAACGAATTGGTATAGTATGGAAGCAGGCTGTATTGTCTTGGCTATTGATAGGATAAAGAATCCGGTTGTTGACAGTGAGTATACACCTATTAATTAATACTATAAAATAGATTACATATGAAAAACTATAATAATGAAAATAAGAGCCGGAGCTTGATATTAACATTATGCATGGTAATATTTTTGCTTTCGCCATCTGTTTTATTCGCTCAGAAACAGAATATAACAGGTAAAGTCATTGACGACCAAGGACAACCGGTTATAGGTGCTACTGTTGTATTGAAAGACACTCCTACAGGTGTAATAACCAATATGGACGGGGAGTTTGTAATAGCCAGTCCCACTAAAGAAAACACGATTACTGTCAGCATGATAGGATATAATTCAGTCACTGTCAAAGCGGTGGCTGGCCAGCGAGTTTCTATTACTCTGATAGAGAAAACTTATGAACTGGATGGTTTAGTTGTAATTGGATATGGCTCTATTGCCAAGAAAGATATTACAGGAGCTGTCGGAGTTGTCAATGGAAAAGAGCTGAAAGATATGCCTGTAAGTAGCATTAACAACGTTCTTCAGGGTAAAGTTCCCGGTCTAACCGTTACCTCCAGCAGTGGTACTCCCGGTGCGGGAAGCGTTACTCATATTCGTGGTATTGGTTCCATAACAGGTTCTACAACTCCTCTATATGTGGTCGATGGTCTTCCGCAAACCGGTATTGATTATCTGAATCCAAATGATATTGAGTCAATAGCTGTCCATAAAGATGCTTCGGTAGCTGCTATTTATGGTTCTCGTGGAGCCAACGGAATTATCATTATTACGACTAAGTCCGGTAGCCTTGAAAACAAAGCCCAGGTTAGTTATGATGGATACGTAGGTTGGCAAACGCCTTGGAAACGTCCGCATATGCTTAACGCCGCTGATTACATCACTTATAAAAATCTGGCAGCTGATAATGCAGGTCAGGAGCGTGTTGCCGCTTTTGCTACCCAAGAAAATATTGATGCAGTTCTCAACTTTGTCAATAAAAACTCTGGGCCGAATGGTACTGACTGGTGGAAAGAGATTATCAATGAAGGTGCATTTATGCATAATCATAATATTAGTGTCAATGGAGGAACCAAAAATATAGGAATACTTTCCAGTTTAGCTTATACAGATCAGGATGGTATAGTTAAAGGTTCGAATTATAAGCGTATTTCCTGGAGAAACAACTTCAATATGAAGATCTCAAAGCGCGTATCTTTAACTGCTAATGTAGGTATCATTGATGAAAAGCGACAATTGATTGACGAGAATAATCCTGCTACCGGTACTGTATTCAGCGCAATGGGAGCAGATCCTATCACACCTGTATTCCGTAATAATCTGGTTGATGTACCCATTTTTCTAAGTCAGATTTACAATGGGTATGAACCGAATAATCTTTATTCACAATACTCGGGGATTTTGTTCTCCAATAAACGTAATCCAGTGGGACAGATTCAAAGAATGCGACAGAGTACTTATGAATATCTTTATGTAAAAGCTGGGGCTAATTTGGAGATTAAGTTACTTGATTTTTTGAAATTCAATTCGCGTTTCGGTATGGATATTAGCAGAAGCCTGACTGATGGGTTTCAACCTAAATACACTCTCAATGCTAATGACTATGCTAATGAGAATACAGTAATACAAGATAATTCCAGAAGTAACTATTTTGTATGGGAGCAGACTCTTTCATATGATCAGACATTCGGAAAGTTTAAAATAGGAGCATTAGTTGGTACTTCAGCAGAAGAGACAAGCGTTTCGAGCGTCAATGCCTCTATACAAGGCGTGATAAACAACGATAAGGATATGGCTATTCTTAATGCAGGAACAACCAATCCGGCAGTATCCGGCTATCCTTATGACAATTCGATGTTATCATTTTTCGGACGTGTTAGTCTGGATTATGACAGCAAGTATCTCATTGCTGCCAACCTACGTCGTGATGGTTCCTCTAAATTTGCTGACGGACATAAATGGGGAACGTTCCCGTCCGTATCAGCTGCATGGCGTTTTTCCAGTGAGTCGTTTATGGAATCTACTCGCAACTGGTTGAGCGACGCAAAACTACGTGTCAGTTATGGTTTGATTGGTAATCAGAATATTAGTGGAGGCGGATATGCCTCTACGTATGGGAGCACAATCTATGACCGCTACTCTTTCGGTTCCCCGAATACGGCATCCATTGGTGCTGGTATTATCACCGTTGGAAATCCTGTTCTGAAGTGGGAAACCTCTAAACAATTTGACATAGGTCTTGATCTAAGTCTCTTCAATAATAGTATTGAGATTGTAGCGGATTATTTCCGTAAAAATATAGATGATATGTTGATGCAAGAGCCTCAACCTACTACATTAGGATTCCCGAATTTTCCTTATGCAAATGTAGGATCTATGCGCAATGTAGGATGGGAATTAGGTGTTACTTATCGCAAAACATGGGGAGATCTCAACTTTACAGCTTCCGCCAATATTTCCACTTATAAAAATGAAGTAACTTCTTTGGGTAATGGCGATGCAATTTATGGTACAGCATACAATAATAATACCATTACTAAGACAGAAGTGGGTCAACCGGTAGGATATTTCTATGGCTATGTGACCAATGGTATTTTCCAGAACGCGGAGCAAGTAGAGGGCAGTGCGCAAAGAGAAACGGCAAAGCCTGGTGATATTCGTTATAAAGATTTGAATAATGACGATGTACTTGATGATAATGACCGTACCAAGATTGGAGATCCTTGGCCTGACTTTGTTTACGGTCTGACTCTCGGAGCATCATGGAAAGGTTTTGATTTCAATATGTTTCTTCAGGGATCACAAGGAAATGATGTGATGAATATGACTCTTTACGATTTTGAATCAGGAACGGGTTACATGAATGCTCATTCAGATTTCCTCAAACGTGCATGGAATGGTGAAGGTTCAACAGACAAGTATCATAGAATATCTGCCGATCAAGGTCAGAATCAGCTTATTTCCGATTATTTCATCGAAGACGGTTCATACTTTAGAATCAAGAATTTGCAGATCGGTTATAATTTCTGTGATCGTTTATTGAAGTTCAAGGGAATCAGTTACCTGCGCTTATATGTTAGTGTGCAAAATCTGCTGACTCTCACGAAATATTCAGGACTTGATCCGGAGATAGGTTCCTCTAACGCTACTCTCAATGGTATAGATCAGGGCTTTTATCCTCAAGCGAGAACTTGGACGATTGGTTTAAACGTTAAATTTTAAAGTAACATGAAAAATATAAAATACTTATTCGTGTCTCTATCATTAATATCACTCTTTTCGTGTTCTGATTTTTTAGACAGAGACCCTAAAGGCGTGATGGATCAAGATAGATTTTTTCTTTCGCCTGATGCTGGTTATAGTGCTGTTGTTAAGTGCTATAAAACTCTTAATGATGTAGCTGGATATGAAGCACCACGTATGGACTTATATAATATATCCACTGATGACTCAGAAAAAGGAGGGTCTGATGCAGGAGATCGCACTTTTGCAGGTGACCTTAGTTTTGGTCGAGCTTTGGCTTCCAATACTGATTTGGTTAACCTTTGGTCGAATATGTACAATGGGATAGCACGATGTAATATTTGTCTGGAGAATATTCCCAACAAGCCTTTGGTGGATGCGGATGGCTATCCTCTGTCGAATGACGTAAAAGCCAGATATATAGGTGAAGTGAAGTTTCTCCGTGCTTTCTTTTACTTTGAACTCTGCAAGATCTTTGGCGGAGTACCTTTAGTTGATCGTACGCTGACAGTTGATGATAGTAAGAAGTTAGTCAGAGCTACAGAAGCAGAGACGGCTGATTTTATAATGAAAGATCTGTCAGAGGCTGCTTTAGAAAGTAATATACCTGACAAGGCTACTTTGCCGACTACAGAATTGGGACGTGTCACCAAAGAGGCTGTATGGGCCATGCAGGCACGTGTATATATGTATTTTGCAAAAGATAATCCATCCTATTATGCAGATGCACGTGATGCAGCAAAGAAAGTTATTGATTCGAAGAGCTGCGAATTAGCTCCCAATTTTCAATCACTTTACTTAAGTGACAACTACATGTTAAGTGAATCTATCTTCCCCAATATACGTGGTGATGTTCCAAACGATCACATTTATGGTTCTTTTATCCCTGTATATTCTAATCCAAGGTCTTGTGGAGCATACGGATTCGACCAACCTACACAAAATCTTGTTGACGAATTTGAAGAAGGAGATCCTCGTTTATTGTACACAATTATAGAGCCTGGTGATAAATTCCCTAAAGAGAAAGGGTCGGAAACATTGGATTTCTCAACATACCCTAATACGGGCTATCATAGTCGTAAAGCTTTTCTCGTTGTTTCAAGAAGAGGTAATGGCTGGGGAGATGATGCTTGGACATTCCATATCATACGTTATGCAGATGTATTATTGTTATATGCTGAAGCTTTAGTGCAGACTAATGGAGATAAGGATGAAATTGTGAAATACATAAATATGGTTCGGGACCGTGCGAATGATTCGCGTTCGGGAGATATCGAAGCCACTTCACGTGTATTGATAATTCCAAATATTAAGCTGAAACCTGTGACTATCAATGATGATCTGTTGGCAGCAGTCAAGCATGAACGCCGTGTTGAATTAGCAATGGAGTACAATCGTTTGTATGATCTTAAACGTTGGAATTGTTATGTAGAAACAATGAATACTTTTTCTACCTATTCTTATGCTAAAGGACGTGGAGCTGCATTCAAAAAAGGGATAAATGAATTATTCCCTATTCCACAGGTTGAAATAGACCGTTCCGGTGGTTCGATCA
>DXOJ01000744.1 GCA_019412865.1 Bacteroides sp.
ATCAGAATACCCGCAAGTTTGTATGGAGCGAAGACAATCCTTACTTCTTCAAAGGTACTGCCGGTGAAGGAACTGGCGGTCCGCACATCGGATATGATATGATTTGGCCGATGAGTATTATGATGAAAGCATTCACCAGTCAAAACGACGCAGAAATCAAGACCTGCATCAAAATGCTGATGGATACGGATGCCGGAACAGGGTTCATGCATGAATCTTTCCACAAGAACGACCCGAAGAACTTTACTCGTTCCTGGTTTGCATGGCAAAATACGCTGTTTGGAGAACTAATCCTAAAACTCGTGAATGAAGGAAAGGTAGACTTGCTGAATAGTATTCAATAGTCTTCTATTATGTTTTTATTGTATTCCTGCTTATGAGATAACTGTTTCTAACCTTGAAGCTTACGCTTCCAAAGTAGTTTCAAGGTTGAAGAACTTTAGTTTCACGCCTTTGAAACCACAGTTTCAAGTAAAAGAAACTAGAGTTTCTCGCTGACGAAACAAAAGTTTCAAGCAATAGAACTTTTAGTTTCAAGTACTGAAACTCTCTCTTCCGTAATAGTCTGATAATCCTTGAATACCGCTCCGGATAGAAAAATAAGTGCCCACATAGCAGAGAAGCAACAAAATCCTTACTTTCAACAAGGTGACAGCAAAGTTGTCGTCACCTTGCCGTCACATCATGCTGTCACACTGCAGTATATTTATAATCAATCATTTATGCCCAATCAGGTGACAGATGACAGCATTTTATTTATTTTCCAATTTATATGTAGGGAGTATATGACTCCTAAAAAATAAATGACCCATATAATATGAACAATATGAAATCAACTTTTTTATTCCTACTTACTACAACCATGATGACCTGTACTGCCTACGGACAGTCTTCCAATCATAAAGAGAACAAATTACCCGATTGGGCTTTCGGTGGTTTTGAACGTCCAAAGAATGTCAATCCGGTAATATCTCCTATAGAAAACACCAAGTTTTACTGTCCATTGACCAAAGATTCTATTGCGTGGGAATCGAACGATACATTCAATCCGGCTGCTACACTCTACAATGGTGAGATTGTCGTGTTATACCGTGCAGAGGATAAATCAGGTGTCGGTATCGGACACCGGACTTCTCGCCTCGGTTATGCCACTTCTACCGACGGCACACATTTCCAACGGGAAAAGACTCCTGTATTCTATCCGGATAATGATTCACAAAAAGAGTTGGAATGGCCCGGCGGCTGCGAAGACCCACGAATTGCCGTAACCGATGACGGATTATATGTAATGATGTACACCCAATGGAATCGCCATGTACCTCGCCTGGCAGTAGCGACCTCCCGCAACCTAAAAGACTGGACAAAACACGGTCCTGCTTTTGCCAAAGCATTTGATGGAAAGTTCTTCAACCTGGGTTGTAAGTCCGGCTCTATCCTGACCGAAGTTGTTAAAGGGAAACAGGTTATCAAGAAAGTCAACGGGAAATACTTTATGTACTGGGGAGAGGAGCATGTATTCGCAGCTACTTCCGACGACTTAATCCACTGGACACCGATTGTCAACATTGACGGTTCCCTAAAGAAGCTGTTTTCTCCCCGTGACGGCTACTTCGACAGCCATCTCACCGAATGTGGGCCTCCGGCTATCTACACTCCGAAAGGAATTGTCCTTCTTTATAATGGTAAGAACCATTCAGGAAGAGGTGACAAACGCTATACCGCCAATGTCTATGCTGCCGGACAAGCACTCTTCGACGCCAATGATCCTACCCGCTTTATCACCCGTCTCGATGAACCGTTCTTCCGTCCGATGGATAGCTTTGAAAAGAGTGGGCAATATGTGGATGGAACCGTATTTATAGAAGGAATGGTCTACTTCAAAAACAAATGGTATTTGTATTATGGTTGTGCTGACTCCAAAGTAGGAGTAGCCGTTTATGATCCGAAACGACCGGCAAAAGCTGATCCGCTTCCATAGTTATAAAAATAGTCTTGATTACATTCTTTTTTAAAGGAAAGATGTAATCAGGACTAACTTATTTCTTAAAACTATATTCCCCAAAACGGCTGAAAACAGTAAGTTCTTGTTAAGGATTTGCTTTTCAGCCGTTTCTAGTATAAAATAAAGCTTTCCGAAGCAGAATTAAATGCTACAATCGGAAAGCCTTATAATACCTATTGAAAACTGAATTGAATATTGAGAACCAGCTTTATTCTTTCATTGTCGGAGGCTTCTTCCTCCTTTCAACAATTAGCTGTCTTTTATAAGTAAGCCATCTTTATCCATTTATCTTATTCAAAACAACCGGTCTGTTTGCCGGAGCCTTACCAAAATTCTTATTAGGCTTTTTCCCCATTACAAACTTCAATGTGCTGCCATTTATTATATCCTGATAAGTGATATAACTCTTATCATAAGGCTTGCCATTCAAATACACTTTCTGGATATAGATATTTTCTTTGCTGTTATTGGGTGCTTCTACAGTAAAAGTGTTACCACCACGTACCTTCACTTCTACTTTCTTAAAACAAGGGCTACCGAAAACAAATACACCATCCGACGGGTTCACCTGATAGAGTCCCATAGATGAAAGAAGATACCAGGCAGACATTTGGCCACAATCCTCATTACCGATGATACCGTCCGGCTGGTCTGTGTAAAAATCGCTCATGATAAAACGAACCTTTTCCGCCGTTTTCCATTGTTCACCGGCATACGCGTAAAGATAAGCAACATGATGGCTCGGTTCATTTCCATGTGCATATTGTCCGATCAATCCGGTTATGTCGCTCGATGCTTCTTCCCCCATACTGTCGGTATTGGTAAAGAAACCATCAAGCTTCGTTGTAAAAGGTTTGTCACCTCCAAACAAGGCAATCAGCCCATACGGGTCTTGTGGAGCAAAGAAAGTATATTGCCATCCGTTTCCTTCACAGAAATCTCCAACAGTATGGATGGAACGTGCCGGATCGTAAGGAGTACGCCAAGAACCGTCTTCCAGTTTCGGACGAATAAAATGGATAGAAGAATCAAAATAGTTCTTGTAATAATGAGCACGCTTTGAGAATGTTTCAGCATCTTCTGCCTTTCCCATCTTACGTGCCATAGCGGCAATTCCCCAATCGTCCACTGCATACTCCATGGCTATGGAAGTAGCTTCATGAACTTTGTCGGCAGGGATATAGCCTTTTTTGACTACATAAGGTACTCCTTTCTGCTTTTCATAAGTAGCTGTAGCTATCATTGCTTGCAATGCTTCTTCCGCATCGAACCCGGTAAATCCTTTCAGATATGCATCGGCAATCACCGGCACGGAGCTATACCCCGGCATCTGATCGGTCTCTCCACTCATCAAAGGCCAGATAGGGAGTTTGTCCTGCTGACGATAGATAGAAATCATCGAATTGACTACATGGTCAACCATTTCAGGTTGAGTAATAGTCATCAAAGGATTTAATGCACGGTAGGTATCCCATAAAGAAAGAGTCGTATAGTTGGCTTTCTTCGGGTCTGTGTAAATCATGTCATTCATTCCTCTATACTCTCCATTCACATCGCAAAAAAGCGTAGGGGCAATCATAGTATGATAATGGGCGGTATAGAACACTCGTTTGGAAGCCTCATCATCAGTTTCTATTGTCATCTTCTCCAGTTGCTTGTTCCATCGGGCGGCACTCATATCCACCACCTTATCAAAATCCCAGTGAGTAAGTTCGGATTGCAGGTTCATCGCTGCGTTGTCACAGCTGACAGAAGAAAGGGCGACTTTTATCTTCACTTCTTTCATGTTACCAAAAGTCAGGACACTCTTCACCGATGCCACTTTCAGTTGATCCCAAGGTTGCGGGGCATTATCGTCATAGGCAGTAAACTGCTCTATCTTCTTATCACTTTTCAACACAAAATAAACTTTGCGGGAAGGACTCCAGCCTCTCACATAACGATACCCCTCTACCGTATAATCATCTACCTTACGGATATAGCTGTCGTAAGCATTCGATCCGTTTCCTTCACGTAAGTCGATCAATATGGAAGCAGGTTTTCCTTCGGGATAAGTATAACGATGGAAGCCTACACGATCTGTAGCTGTCAGTTCGGCTTTGATGTTGTAACGGTCGAGAAGCAAAGAGTAATATTCGGGACGGGCGATTTCATTCGCATGAGAATATCTGGAAGCATACCCATCGCGTATATCATCCTGATTGCCTCTGGGGGTACGGATCTCATTCAATGGCATGATGAGAATATCACATAAGTCAGTACAACCCGTACCGCTCAAATGGGTATGTGAAAAGCCGATTAAAATACTATCGGAATAATGATAACCCGAACACCAGTCCCAACCTTTATGGATATTGGTAGGACCCAGCTGTACCATTCCATACGGAACACTCGTCCCAACAAAGACGTGTCCATGATAACCGGATCCGATATACGGATCGACGTACTGCAATAATCCTTCACTTTTTGAATAGTTCTGTTGCGCTACTCCATTTCCCGCTGCAAGCAAGACACAAGAAGTAAGTGCAAGTAGTTTAAATGCCTTCATTCGTATTTTTCTTTGGTATGATTGAAAATTATAGTTAGCGAATGATGCAAATATACTACCTATTTAGGAATTAACTAACTGTCGCTAGAGTTTACAAGAAAAATGGCAGGCAAGTTTACTCTTTTGGCAAGTTCCGACCACAGATTTACACGATTTTCCACAGATAAACTACATACCGTCTATTAAATAACATAATAGATGAATCTGTGGAAATTCGTGTTAATCTATGGCGAATCCTTTCCATAAATTCCCTTCGGGAAGAGGAGCTTCAAGCTCTATCAGTTCTTTTGAGACAGGATGTGTGAACCGTACTCTCCGGGCATGCAGACAAATGCTCCCATCCGGATTGGAGCGTGGAGAACCGTATTTCAAATCCCCTTTGATAGGGCATCCCATTTTTGCCAGCTGACAACGAATCTGATGATGACGTCCGGTTTTTAAATCGACTTCGAGCAAATAGTAATTCTCCGAATGACCGATCAACCGGTAATGCAAGATCGCTTTCTTGCTGTTTGGCACTTCCTTGTCGTATGCATAACTTTTATTCTGCTTTTCATTACGTACAAGAAAATGTACCAGTTCACCTTCCGGTTCTTGCGGAGCATTTTTCACAACCGCCCAATAAGTCTTTTTCACCTCACTGGTGCGAAACATCTCGTTGAGCCGTGTAAGTGCCTTACCCGTTTTGGCAAAAATAACAAGACCGCTTACGGGGCGGTCCAACCGGTGTGTCACACCGAGGAAAACATTTCCGGGTTTCTGATACTTCTCTTTCAGATACTGTTTCACAGTCTCCGAAAGCGGTGTATCCCCCGTCTTGTCTGCCTGGACAATCTCGGAAGCGGTCTTGTTGACTACAATTATAT
>DXOJ01000745.1 GCA_019412865.1 Bacteroides sp.
CTACCAACTGAGCTATTTCCGCATTTTTTCAACGGGTGCAAAGATAAGTAGTTTACTTGTTTCTGCCAAATCTTTTCGAAGGAAAGTTTAAAAAACTATCCTTCGAAAGTCTATTTTATCTCCCAAGCAGTGCTTTCTCTGCTCTCTCCATTCCGCAAAAGTTGAATCCATCGATCACTTGCTGCATCAATGCAGAGATTTCCGCATTGCAAAGGTTGCCAATACTACCTTCATGAGTATGGTGTACTTCTTTTGTATGAGAGAATTTTCCAGCTTCAATATCCAAGCCAACCTTCTTATATGCATCACGGAAAGGCATACCTTCACGTGCCAAACGATTCACTTCTTCCACGCTAAAAATAAGGAGGTATTTATCATCGTCAAGGATATGCTCGTTGACCTTTATTTCATTCATGATGTAAGTTGTCATCTGCAAACAGTCTTTCAATTCCTGAAAAGCAGGCAGGAAAACTTCTTTTATAATCTGCAAATCACGGAAATAGCCGGAAGGCAGATTATTCGCAATCATCATGATCTGTTGAGGAAGCGATTGCAGTTTATTACATTTAGCACGTGTCAGTTCAAAGACATCGGGATTCTTCTTATGAGGCATAATACTGGACCCCGTGGTACAGTCATCAGGCAATTTCACGAAACCAAAGTTCTGGCTATTAAACATGCAAGCATCAAAAGCTAACTTAGAAATGGTTCCGGCAATTGTAGCCAATGCAAAAGCAACATTACGTTCCATTTTCCCACGCCCCATTTGAGCATACACAACATTGTAATTCATCGAATCAAAGCCAAGCAAGTCGGTTGTCATTGTCCGGTTCAAAGGAAAGGACGAACCATACCCTGCTGCAGAACCTAATGGATTACGATTGCACAATTTAAATGCGGCCTGCAAAAACAGCATATCATCCATGAGACTCTCGGCATAGGCACCAAACCACAAACCAAAAGAAGAAGGCATTGCAATCTGTAAGTGGGTATACCCTGGCATCAAAACGTTTTTATATCGTTCGCTCTGACGAATCAGTACATGAAAAAGTTGCTCTACAGCTTCGGCAACTTCTTTTATTTGTGTACGCGTAAAAAGTTTCAAATCCAATAAGACCTGATCATTTCTGGAACGACCACTATGTATTTTCTTTCCGATATCACCCAAACGACGGGTCAACATCAGTTCTACCTGTGAATGTACATCTTCTACCCCGTCTTCTATGATAAATTCACCTCTTTCAGCCGAGGCATAAATACTCTTCAACTCTGCCAGCAACTGTTCCAGTTCTTCTTTCGTCAACAAACCGATACTTTCCAGCATCGTAATGTGAGCCATAGAGCCGAGCACATCATGCTTGGCCAAATAAAGATCCATCTCACGATCACGACCTACCGTAAAACGTTCGATATCCTTATTCACCTGTACGGACTTCTCCCAAAGTTTCTGTGTCATAAAAAATAAGTTTAAGTATTAAGTATTAAGTATTAAGTGCCAAGTATTAAGCACAACAGTATGAGCCAAAGTGACTACGGTTAATACTTAATGCTTGTTTTTTTAATATTCAATAACAGCCAGCATATCAACCATCTTCTCCAAGCCTTCCTGAAGAGGTTTCTGTACCATTGCTTTCATAAACGGATTAAGCTCCATTCCGATAGCCACCTTCACCTTGCACTCTTCTTCTTCAGTTTCAACCAGTTGAATCCACATATTAAAGGGAAGTGGAGAGTTAGTTGTTGCCAACTTTATACATTTATATGGATCACGCTCTACAATTTGCAAAGTTAGTTGCCCAACAGGAGAGACACTAAAGCTTAACGTGTCCGAATCAAAACTCAAATCCTGTACCTTATCTTTCGGTAAACGTTCTTTGACAGCTTCCAGATTACTCAAATCCGAAAGTTTATTATATACGCGTTCCTGACTGTAAGGTATTACCTTGACACTACTCTCAAAATTACTCATAAATTTCTATTAGTATAAAACAAAAAAAGAACAATCCGGCCAAATATTGTCCGAACAGTTCTTTTTACCAAATATGTTTGATCAAAAAAATGAATCTTATTTTCCAGCATCCCAATGAGCAGGGTCTTTACGCCATTCGTTCAATGTCTGTATGTCTTCTTCTTCAATATAACCTGTACGAAGAGCAACATCAAGCACTGCTTCATAATTGGTCAACGTTACCAAAGTCACCTTTGCATTTTTGAATGCTTCTTCTGCTATCGGGAATCCATACGTATAAGCCGCCACCATACCGATTACTTCGCAACCATCGCGACGAATTGCTTCCACAGCCTTCAAACTACTACCACCTGTAGAGATCAAATCCTCTACAACTACGACTTTCATACCCGGACGAAGTTCTCCTTCAATCAGGTTTTCCAATCCATGATCTTTGGGGGTAGAACGAACATACACGAACGGCAGATTCAATGCATCAGCCACCAAAGCTCCCTGCGGGATAGCACCTGTAGCCACACCAGCAATCGCATCCACCTGTCCGAATCGTTCCAATATCAGACGTGTAATTTCAATCTTCACAAAATTACGAAGAGAAGGATAGGACAGAGTTTTACGGTTGTCACAGTAAAAGGGGGATTTCCATCCAGAAGCCCATGTAAAAGGGTTAGCGGGTTGAAGTTTAATAGCCTTAATCTTCAAAAGTTTCTCCGCAAATAGTCTCTCTAAGTTTTTCATAACTAAACTAACTATTAATTATTTGCCGCAAAAGTACAGAAATTGAACGAGAATAGAAAGAAGAATCCGTTTATTTTTTAACTGAATTGTTCCTCTTCCTCCGGAATTTCGATACAACGACGTATATCTTTGAGTTCAAAACCACGGCTCACCGCAAATCGCATCAGCTTTCCGTTCAGTTCATAATCATCTTTCGCATGAATGCTTTTCCGTTTGGAAGCCAGCAAGTCACGCAGGATGGAGAGATATTCCTCTTCATCAATTTCGTTCAGATGACGCCATGCCACATCGGAAGGAATCTTCTTCATGTAGAGCCCCTGTGCTATTTTCATTTTACCCCATTTGGCAAAACGAAACTTATCGTTCACAAAAGCACGGCAATAGCGCTCGTCATCAATATACTTTTCGGTTTCCAGCCGTTCAAGGATACGCGCTATGGTCTCATAGGCTATACCCCAACGCTGTAATTTCTCATTTACTTCTGCCCGGCAATGTTCTGCAGCGGAGCAATAAGAGGCAACACGATTCAACGCCTCTTCATCTGTTAATTGTGCACTCATCGGTTAGCTGTAAGTATTCTATCTTTTCCAAATATGTCTTTTATAACACGAACGTCCCGATATTGGTTCATTTCTATCATGCGTATCATGTCTTGTCCGTATGCCTGATTGATTTCAAAATAGAGTTTGCCACCCGGACGAAGTAGTTCTCGTCCCAGTTCCGCAATCCGGCGATAGAAACGCAGAGGGTCTTCATCAGGAACAAACAGGGCAAGTTCCGGCTCCCAGTCAAGCACATTGGCTTCCATCTCTGTTTTTTCAGTTTCCGTCACATAGGGCGGATTGCTGACAATTATATCGTAAGATGCCCCCTGTATTCCGTCAGCAGAAAAAACATCCTGTCGACGGAAGGTGACCTGAGCATCCAACTCTTCATTATTTTTACGGGCAATAGCCAACGCTTCTTCCGAAATATCCCAGGCATCCACTTTCGCATCCGGCAGATTTTTATCCAGAGAGATGGCGATACATCCGCTTCCTGTACCTATATCTAATAGGCGACGAGCATCCGGATTCTCCTTTACAATCAGGTCCACCAGTTCGGCAGTCTCCGGACGAGGGATCAGCACGCCGGGAGCTACCCGAAAGTTCCTTCCACAGAACTCAGCATATCCCCGAATGTACTGTATTGGCTCATTTTTCTGCAAACGGAATATAATGTTTTCTAATTCACGCTGTTTGCATGCAGATAAAATTATATCTTTGCCCATGTAAATATCAAGCGCATCCACCCCCAACATGTCGCAACAGATCAACATCGAAAGAGCTTTGACCTCTTCCGGCGGATAAATATCCTGTAGTGACTGACGAATGTAAGCAGTGATGCGGTTCATATTTTACGATTTCGGAGTGCAAAAGTAAGAATAATATAGCGAAGAGCACCAAAATGGAAGAAGAAAAATACATGAGGCGTTGCATTGAGCTTGCAAAGAACGGGTTATGCAATGTGCCTCCAAACCCGATGGTAGGAGCTGTTATCGTATGTAACGGACGTATTATCGGTGAAGGTTATCACATTCGTTGCGGAGAGGCACATGCGGAAGTCAATGCAATCCGTTCTGTCAAAGACGAGTCTTTATTGAAACATTCTACGATTTACGTCAGTTTGGAACCTTGCTCCCACTACGGGAAAACACCTCCTTGTGCGGATCTGATTATAGAGAAACAGATTCCGCGCATTGTTGTCGGATGCCAGGATCCCTTTTCTGAAGTAGCCGGACGGGGGATTCAAAAACTACGGGATGCCGGACGAGAAGTTACAGTCGGCATATTAGAGGAAGAATGTCAATCACTGATTCGTCGTTTTATTACTTTCAATACACTTCATCGGCCTTTTATCACGTTAAAATGGGCAGAGTCAGCCGATCATTTTATTGATATGGAACGTACAAGTGGAATGCCTGTGATACTCTCCTCGCCTCTCACTTCAATGCTAGTACATAAAAAAAGAGCGGAGGCTGATGCTATTATGGTAGGCAGGCGAACAGCTTTATTGGATAATCCGTCGCTAACGGTACGCAACTGGTATGGACATAATCCAATACGTGTCGTATTAGACCGCACATTATCTCTTCCGAATGATTTACAAATATTCGATGGAAATGTGCCAACATTAGTCTTTACTGAAAAGAAACAGCCAGCAAGAACCAACATCACATATATCTCCATCGACTTCAATCATAACCCACTGGAGCAGATTATGGAAGTACTGTATCAACGGAAAATACAATCCTTACTGGTAGAAGGAGGCAGTCAATTGCTGCAATCGTTCATTAATGACGAGCTATGGGATGAGGCGTATATCGAGAAGTGCCCCAGCAGACTACATTCCGGTGTTCAAGCACCCCAAATGAACGATAATTTTAGTTACTCGATAGAAGAACACTTCGAAAGACAATTTTGGCATTATGTTCATCGGATATAGCTAAGATAGTTCTATTCAGGGGGTTTTACGTCGATAAAAACAGTGTTATTATCTATAATTTTATATAAAACTTACCTGTAATGTTCATTATCGGAAAAAATGTTTCTATTTTTGCAACTTGTAAATAAACACAATCTTTCAAATGAGAATAAAGTTTTT
>DXOJ01000746.1 GCA_019412865.1 Bacteroides sp.
CACAATCACATTTGCCACAGTCTTATAAATGATATATAAATCAAGCAATATTGTCCAATGTTCCATATACCAAACATCAGCTTTTACACGTCCTTCCATCTGTGACAATTCTTTAGTTTCACCACGGAAACCATGTGTCTGCGCCCAACCAGTTACACCGGGTTTAATAAAGTGGCGTACCATATACTTATCAATCAACCGAGCATATGTCTCTGTATGAGCCAACATATGAGGACGAGGACCGACTATTGACATATCACCTTTAAAGACATTTATAAGCTGCGGAAGTTCATCAATATTAGAACGCCGGAGAAAATCTCCAAAACGAGTTTTCCGGGGATCATCAACTGTTGCCTGTTTCTTATCTGCTTCTTCATTGACCTTCATAGAACGAAATTTATAACACTTGAATTCCCGACCATTTAATCCGGTTCGCATTTGTGTAAAGAATATAGGACCGGGAGACGTTAGTTTAATAATACTTCCCACGATAAGATAAACAACTGGAAAAATAGTGACTAAAAAAATGCCGGATAAAACAATATCGAACACCCGTTTTAATACACGATTTTCCATTTTACTAAGAGGTTCATACCGTAAATTTAAAATCGGCATATTGCCAACCATACTATGCCAGATACGCCGAGGAAAACCTTTACAAACATTAGGAACACCATGAAAATAAAGCAAATGATTCTCACAGTAATTTATAATAGAAACATTGTAACGTCCCTGTTCCATTGACAAAGAACAAAATACATGCTTTATCCCCGTTTGTCCAGACATAAAATCGGCAAAACCGTCAGGATTACCCAAATATGGACATTGAGATGAAAGAATATCATTAGATTTAATATCAAAATAACCGACAACCTCATAGATAGATGCCAGAGAACTATCCATTTCTTCGTATAACATCTGCATATTATTACCTCCACCGATAAATACTGCATGGCGTTTATGATTGCCCTTAGCACAATAACCAATCAGTGAACGACGAATAATGATACGATAGATGCTTAAAACAACAAAGAGAATAAAAAAATAGAAGACAAAAAATAAAGGAGAAACAATAGAGATTCCGCTAAAAGCCATGATACATGCCCAAAAAACAGAAAACATCATAATATTCTTCAACACACGCAATACAAGCTGATCCGCACGAATTTCTCTGCTGTTCCAAGCCTTCCCACGGGAAGCAGAACACGCCAAATAACAAAGACTTAAAGAAGTCATCATCAAAGAAGCAGTACCAGAAAAAGGCGAATACACAAACGCTTTTTCCCAAAAGAGAAGTAACAGGAACAAACTGAAGTTCAGAATAATCAGATCTCCGAAAACCACAATAAGTTCTACGACTTTATTTATCTGGTTAGTTGATGCCATTATTACCTTATCTATTGATTTTAAGCCTGTATTTCTTTGAACTTATTCAGAATATTTTCTCCGAATAACTTCCAAAATATGACAATACAAACAGATAGAAAGATAAATGCCAATATATATATCTTTTTACTGGTTCCTGAAGGATTCAATGGAACCACTGCAGGTTCTACTACAGCAAATACAGGCTTCTCTTCCTGAACTTTGGCTCTAGCAACCTGAAGTTGACTGGCAACCTGACTATATACTTGGTAAGCAAGACTCATGTCATTCTGTAATCGCTCTTATTCTGCACGAACACTTTGCAATATGATATTATCATGAGAATCCATATAATCGGCATATTTCTTCTGCGCAACATAATATTCTTGCTGACGTTCTTTAAACAATTTCTCCAGATAGAGACAATCCTCTTTTGCTTTGAAAGTACGATAGTCTATGATGTATTCCTGCAATTTCTTTACGACAGAATCGGCAACCACTGCGGCTACCCTAGGATTTTGCAAAGTTACAGCAACGGAAGTCATAGATGTTTTCTTATCTACAGAAGCAGTTATCATTTTCTTTAGAATTTCAATCTTCATAGACTCCATCTTAGATAATTCAATTGTACCCTGATTCGCTTTACCGAAAGATATTGATTCATCTTCTTCAGTAAATAATGACTTAACTCCGCCAAGTACCATACTTGGAAATCCAATTACATAACTCCACCAAGGGGAAGATTCTTCATCTAAATAAGTGTTCAAAGCCATGCTTTCATCTTTAGATACAGGTATCCTCATTGTAGAGAGTTCTAATAAAAAAGGAGTAGAAGATACAATATCTGGAGACAAAGAGGCATTCAAAGCATCGGTTCCATCTCCCATAGTAACACCACTTCCTAAGAAAGAAGCAACCAAACCAGATAAACCACCTTCTTTAGAAGCACCCATCTCCGGAGAAAGGGTGACTTTGACTGTGTATTGTTTTGGGATACTTAAAGCTATTATAATTCCTATCACTAATCCAATACCAACTGCTTTATAAATTGTCTTACGAATAGCAATAATCTTACGAAGAATATCCATTAAATCGATTTCAATTTCATCACCCAGATGATTATTTTTCCCTTGTTTTACTTCTTTTTCAGATTCTCCTTCTATCATAGTCATATAAAACTATTATTCTTTATTTTTTTATCAGATTAGCAATCGAAGCAACCATCATTCCTAAAGTACTGAAGGTAGTAGCATAACCTAAGATATTACCTATATTAGTTTTCTTCTTAGCTTTACTAGGCACAATTATCTCACATCCCGGTTCGATCTGTTTCTTACCACTACCTTTCACCTTAGTCACCTGACCATTCATGTATACGATAAATTTCTTACTCTTCTTTGCATTTTCAGAATAACCACCAGCTTGATTCAGGTAATAATCTATATTCTCACCCTCTATATATGAAACTGTATTCGGAACCATTACGGCACCATTGATCGTTACTGTATTATTATTTTTCGGAATAGAAATCACATCACCCTCACGCAAGACAATATCTGCTGTACTTCCAGGGTTAGCTAATGCTTTCTCCAAGTCAATACCAACACTAAAGGTATCTTCCACACGAACACCCAAAGAGTCCATCATAGCTTCACCCAACTGTCGACTCATCAAGCGGACCACATCACCCATGCGTTTCTTTTCACTTGCATTGGCCACACGGGTCAATTTGGCACCACGTAAGTAGGCATAATTCGTTGCACCTCCAGCTTTATTGATTAAGTCCGAAAGACGTTCTTCACGACTGGTCATAGCATAAGAGCCTCCAAACAGAATTTCACCTTCAACAACTACATTCTGTTGAGCTTGATACCCCGGACTGCGACGTACATAAACTTCATCGTAAGGTTGAAGGACAAAGCCGGGAGTTCCATCTACAATAAAACCTTCTTTTAGGGAGAATGTATATATCTGGCCGATAGTATCGTTATCTACTGTACTACGAGGATTCTTAATTCTACGGGATACATCTACACGAACTACAGAAGCGGCTTCACGTAAGCCACCTGCCTGAATGATCAAGTCTTCAAGGGTCATGTTATCCGCATAAGGATAAGAATCAGGTTTGGCTACTTCACCGTGGATTACGACGTTGCCTCTGTCTTCCAGGTCATGAATACTAGGAATATAAAGGATGTCGTTTTTCATCAGGATGATGTTTTGGGAAGTACCGTCCATGATGGCTTTGATGTCTACTGGAACAACTTCGGTAGTCAGGTCTTCACGCTGACGATAGAGAACGGCACGGTTCAAGAAGGCATCACCGGTCAGGCCTTGAGCTTCGTTTACCAGTTCACGGACAGTATTCAGTTTTCCATTCAACTGGTAGATGCCGGGACGATAAACGGCTCCACGGATTTCAAGTTTGTTGATGAAGCGGTTGAGGATGGCTTCAGCGGTCACAACATCACCATTTCGCATTTTATAGACACTATAGTCAAGGTCTTTGACTGTGTTTACTTCATATTCCTGCCCGTTCTGGCGTACGACACGCAAGGAACGGGTGTAGGCGTCGGCTTCAAAGCCACCGGCATAGCTGATAAGAGTGGATAGACTCTCATCCTTTTTCATTTCGAAACGCATGGGACGTTTCACTTTTCCGTCAATCTTAACCAATACGTCATAGGCAGGGACTATTACTACATCGCCTTCCTGAAGACGAATGTCATCCTGAATGTTTCCTTTCATGATAAATTGGTAGACGTCGATCGTGGCGATATTTTTGCCGTTACGTACCAGCTGTACATTGCGAAGGCTTCCTATGTCACTGACTCCACCCGCACGGTAAAGTGCATGGAAGACTGTGGCAAAAGAAGAGAGGGAGTAAGTGCCCGGTTGGACAACCTCACCCATTACATTGATCTGGATAGTACGTATGCTGCCCAAAGTCAGACGGATGTCAGAAGTGGGGTCATTCGTATTATTAAGACCATTATATATCTTGTTTAATGTCTTTTTGAGATAGTCATTGGCTTCAGCAATAGTTAGTCCGTTCAGGTTGACAGGACCAATTTTCTGAATGTTGATCGTGCCGTCAGGAGAAATATGTTGGCGGATAGTGTTCTGGCTGGCTCCCCAGATGTCGATAATCACTTCATCACCGGGACCAAGACGATAATTTAAAGGAGTGGCGATGTTGACGCTGGGTTCAAAAGTCAGGTTACGGGTGTTGAAGATATTTCGTCCGAAAACCTGGTTCCCACGTGCGAGGTCTTGAGTGCTCGGATGGTCTTCCAGCATATCGGAAGTGTTTTCTTTCATTTCCTCACGAAGGCGTGATTCATTGATGTCGGTACCCGTTGCATTGGAAGCATTGACATTGTTTTGTTGTTCATACAGTTGCTTCACACGAGTTGCCTGTTCTTTGGTCACACCTCTACGTGCCAGTTCAGAGGCTAGTTGTTTCTGTTCTTTACCCTGGCGGATGCCATCCTTTACATATTCAAGAACTTGGGAGTCGCTCATGTTTTGAGCCATTAAAGGAGAAAAAACTCCCAGCAACAGAATGAATAGAAATACGTTAAATTTTCTTCGTGTTGTCATTGGTGATTTTTGTGGATTCTACATAACCGATTGGCATATCTACACAAGCACAGCCAAGCATATTTAAACGAACGGCAATCTTACTCTTCCCGCCTACAGTCACAAGTTCGCCAACAAGTCCACTCAAAGGACCTTTTATGACACGAACTTTCTCACCACGCGCTAGTGGAGTATCATTCATACAGACTGCTTCTTCGGAATAATCGAGCATGAAACGGAAACGGGCCATCTGCTCGTCAGGAATAACGGCAGGAGTGCTCTCTCCACGCATCACCATATAACGGCTGACCGTAGAAAATGAAAGGACTTCCATACGTTCTTTTGGATTGACATGTACAAAAACCATCATTGGGAGTAAGACTGTATCAACCATCTTACGACGGTCACTCCATTGATGAATTTGTTGTTGAACGGGAACAAAAGAATCAATTCCCATCTTAGACAAACGCTCGGCAACTTTTTTCTCGTGATGCATTCGAACGAGTGCTACATACCAGCGTTTTGAGTGTGCTACGCCTTCCCCTGTCCCACTACTAGGCCCGGCATTTACTGATTTCGGTTTCGTTAAAATCATATTTTTTTACCCCATGTTCATCCGTTACTTCTTAGGTAACGGACAACACACATATAGAATACACATCGCTGTGAAAAAAAGAAAAAAATCGATTATGAGGGAATATAAAAGCGGGCACCTAACATTCAATATAAAACATTCTTGAATTTAGGTAATAAAAAGCCTTTGAGCATGAAGATGTTATCCTTCATATTCAGATAGATTTATGTTGCATATTTTAGAGAAAAAGGAAAAAAAGAAGTTTATTGTTTGTTTGCTATTAATATTTTTACCTATCTTTGTAGCGAATATAATTCCGTTACCTAAGAAGTAACATCAGCATTAAGTCCCTAATCCATAATGCTTTAATAATATTAATCAGAGCATTTTAAAATTACAAGCGTAAGAATAATTCAATTTATTTACTTTTGTTCTTTCTTCCAATTCGAAACCCTTTAAATATATCTGTGTTGTTTTAATAGATTTGTGTCCTAGTGATTCGCTAATCATTTCGATAGGTACACCTCTGTACTTAGCAGTCGTAGCCCAAGAATGACGAAGCGTATACGACGTAACGGGCGAATGTAGCCTTAATTTTCTGGACAGGCTTTTCAACTCATTATTAAAACGTCTCAAAGCTGACTGATACTCACGATAGGCTCCTTCTTCATTCCGCTTGTACGCTCCGCTTAATATCCGGAAAAGATAATCAGGATAGCCAGAACTCCGGGCGTCAGATTTATTGTACAATCCCCCAATTGCATTCTGCGCTGACTCCAGCACTTCTATACTCATAGGAGTACCGGTCTTGGTACGATTGTACTTCAAAAGCCCCCGCTCCAGATTGGACTTTTCCAAATGGGCTAAATCAGAAAAAGGCATTCCACAAAACTGAAATAACAGATTGGCAATGGCCTGCGTCCGGCGAAGCTTTTCCGATTGAGGATCTTTGTTTAATAGCATGTGAAGTTCGCTGATCGGGATAGCTTTCTTCTGACGTGTGTCCACCCCGGTAAAAACATCCCGGAACAAACCATGTACATAAGGAGCCTGATGCATATCGACACCACGATTGTAGATACTACGCAACATACGCATATACGTAGAAATCGTATTGGGCTTCAAACGGGAAGCCATCAGATAGTTGCTATACCTCTTTAGAGTTTCACGGTTTATCTTACTAAACGTGATGGATTGAGTTCCACAAAACTGCGAAAAAGAACGAATAGCGTGTTTATAC